>NZ_JBGBPT010000043.1:49955-51421 GCF_041106355.1 Streptomyces sp. BF23-19
GACCGGGCGCGACGGCGCGATCAACACCCACTTCTTCAGCGAACAAAAACCCTGGGGCGAACACAACCCATTCACCCCGGTCGGCGGTGGGTCGCCCCTCGCCGCAGCGGCTGGGAGTGCCGTCGCGAGCGTCAGCCGCGGGCACGACAAGATCGACTTGTTCTGGGCTAGCCGCGCGGGCGCTGTCAATTCGCTGTGGTGGACCGAGGCCGATGGATGGGGTCCCAGTCATCGGGCCGCTTTCGGGTTGGCTGGCGGGGGCCGCTGGTACCCCACCCTGGTCACGCTCGCCGACGGCCGCGTCCTGGCTGCCGGCGGGCACCCAGCCCGTACCGACAGCCGACACTGGAACAACACGCCGGAGATCTACGACCCGGCCCGCGACACTTGGACGATCCACCCAACTCTCGGTGATCTATTGGCGTTCGTCCAATACCCTCGGATGCATGTGCTATCCGATGGCAAGGTGTTCTGCGCGACCCCGCTTGTCAGAGTGGCGGAGGGTCAGCTCGGGTTCAGCATCACGTACGACCCTGACACCGATGAGTCCTCCCAGGTCGCAACCCTCGGCGATCCGGATTACCTAGCGCCGGCCATCGCCAGCAGCATTGACACTACCTCCGTCCTGCTGCCGCTGCGGCCGTCGAAGAACTACGAGCCGAGCGTGCTGCTCTGTGGAGGCGCAACGCCGCGGCGCATCGACCTCGCCGATGAGAGGCCGGCATGGAGGACCACCAGTAAGCGGCCGCTGAATGGGCCAAGGTACAACCTCAACGCTGTGCTGCTCCCGAGTAGCGAGGTCTTCGTCAGCGGCGGTGTCGCCAACAAGGCGGATGACAACACTGCGGTCCGAACCGCCGAGATGTACCACCCTGATAGCAACACCTGGGACCGGCTGCAGGACGCGACGGTCGTCCGCAACTACCACTCGGTGGCGCTGCTGATGCCCGATGGGGCGGTGTGGACAGCTGGCTCGAACATGAACGGCGACCCTGGCACCGGCACCCGTGAGCTCCACATCGAGACCTACAAACCGTGGTACTTCGACCGGCAGCGACCGCAGCTCATTTCCGCCCCGGAGCGCATGGCCTACGCGCAGGAGCCGGAGGATGCGATCACGGTCGAGGTAGCCCGTGCGGATACCATCAAGGAGGTAGCGGTCATTCGCACCTCATCGACCACGCACGCTTTCAGCTCGGACCAGCGCTACGTCGAGCTCTTGTTCAGCGTCGTCGACGCCCGTCACCTGCGCGTCATTCCACCCCCGGCGGGTGGGATCGCTCCCCCCGGCGTGTACCTGATGTTCGTCCTCGACAGCGCCCGCGTCCCTTCCCATGGCCGGTTCATCACCATCGCCCGACTCGGCAAGACACTCCAGGCGGTTCTCGACCTGCACGTCCTCACGCGGCGACACATCGTCGATGGGCGCATCGACCAGGCAGGCGCTGTCGCCCGCGAGACGATTC
>NZ_JBGBPT010000043.1:51521-61592 GCF_041106355.1 Streptomyces sp. BF23-19
ATCATCTTCTCCTCCGAGCTGGCCACCGCCGGGCTGGCGGCCGAATCGACCGCCGCCGCCCAAGCCGCCGCCGACGTACTCCGCGGGTTCAACCCGTTGGCACAGGCACTGCTGGCGCACCGGGGGGTTCTAGCGCAGGCCCTGCACGTCCTCACGCGGCGACACATCGTCGATGGGCGCATCGACCAGGCAGGCGCTGTCGCCCGCGAGACGATTCAGGCCTACCAGGAACTCGCCGCTACTGCCGACGCCGACGTGGACGCAGTCGGCAACAATCTGATCATCTTCTCCTCCGAGCTGGCCACCGCCGGGCTGGCGGCCGAATCGACCGCCGCCGCCCAAGCCGCCGCCGACGTGCAGAACTGAGCACGATATTCCCGGGTTCCGGGCCGAGCGCCGACGCCGGCAAAGGATTCGCGGCGCCGACCGTGCCCGGTGGTCGATCACGATGGAAGTTCCGTGACGCAGTGTGTTGAGAGTTCGGCGTATTCAGTCGCGCCGAGTATTGCTCGCCGCCAGCAGCTGCCGCTCGCCATCGACATGCGCGCGAGCACCGGCCGGCGCATGGTCCTGACCTGGCACCCGATCCTGGAGCTCTCCGAGACCGACGTCTGGCAGCAGATCGCCGACGCCGCCCTGGAGTACCACCCCGTCTACGACGCGGTCAGCCCCCGCCTGTCCTGCGTTTTTTGCGTGCTCGCTTGTGCACGGGTGGTTACTGACCGCGCAGGCAAGACATCCGTCACTGCTGCCGAGCTTACGAAGGCTCCTCCCGTGGCCCGCTGCGCTACATCCGCGGGAATGGGCAGTACGCATGCGAGCCCTGATCGCATTGGTCTATTCAGAGACAGTCGGCATGTGACGACTCACTCTCGTGGAAGCCAGCGACGGAAAGGCGAATGTAGGGGCGTTATGTCGCGCACAAGCACTTGTCTCGCGTCTAAGCACACGCGTAGTTTTAGCGAGCCAAGGGAGACCGTTGGTGTTCGTGTGAACACGTTTGGTTACACAAACTGCAGGTTGAAGGTCTGTTGCCTACTGTGAGAGGGAGCCGCATGTCGCCACAGCGCAGAGCGAGGGAAGCGCAAATGTCCAGACTGGGATACGAAAAGCCTTCCGTGCCTAAGCCGTTTGCTACGGGGGTGGATGCAGCTCTTCGCGAGCTAGTCGCATCAGAAACGAGTGTCGCTGTTCTCGGTCGCTTCCTCGCTGCCTACGAAAACAGAAGGAAGTTTTCGTGGCTTCCAGAAAGCGGGCAGAATCCAGAGGCGGGTATGAAGGATGGGCTGGTATCTGCTTTCCGCTATGCGCTCGCTTCGTATATACCTGGCCGTTCGCAACATCCTGAATATTCTACTGAGAGTTTTCCGATCTCAAGGGAAGCGCGAAAGCGCATTGAAGAGGCTGTTTCAGTAGTGTCAGATGATGCAATGAGCCTGATGCAGTTCGCCACCGGACTTTCCACAGACGGCCATGACCCTGGGAAGATCCAGCATCATGAGATCAAGCGGCACATCGTATTGGCGCTTGAGGACTACTACTTGCTTCGGGAAACAGCCGTGTCTCCGGACCCGTGGTAGCAGTTAGTGTCCCCGCAGCGGCCGGAACCTTAGTCGTCCGTCCACTACCTCAGGTATGTGATCAGCTTGGTCGTAGTATCGTTGCCGCGCCACTCGGAGAGGGCTGCTGCCAGAAATTGCATTTGTGGTGTTGCCCAGCTGTTTGTGTAGATCTCCAGCAAGGCGATCTGCCGAAATAGGGGAAGATGTGAATTTTCCAGGGTAGAAGACGCCGAGTTGAAGATCTGCATAGTACTCAGTCATTGGCCCACGTGAGGAATCCTTCGGTTTCAGTTTCTGGCACGTGTAGAAGTGCGCTTCAATTTTGCTCGACGATGCTTGGACTACCCCTCTGAAGCCCGGCAGGCGCGCATCTAGTGAGGCAGCAAATGTTTCTGGCGTCTTGGGTGGCAAAGAATCGTACGTGGCGCGTTCTATGGGATGGTCCGTCCGGGACAGGCAAACGCTAACCCCGGCAATGCCATCGTGTGCTCTGAAGGGTACGATGTTGGGCCCGCCTTGCTCCCAGGGCATCATGATCGCACTATTGCAAATCTGATCGCCTTGGAGTACCAAGACCGGAGTCTTCGTGACGCCGATGGCCAGGGGAACCGTCGGGGCGATCGACTGAAGCAGTTCAGGGATGTATGCCCCGCAGGCCAAGACAAGGACTTTGCTTTCTACGCGGGTGCCGTCGTCGGGATAAATCTCCCACCTGCCATTCTTCTGAGCGGCCGCTATGGTGCCCATGCGGGCAGGCTCTATATGATCCACTCCGAGAGACGTGATCTCATCGGCAATAATCTGAAGTAGCTGGCGTGTATCGAAAGGTCGATCCTCAGATCGAGCCATATAATCCAGCGGAGTCCGATGGAGTATGGGGTTCGTCTCCTGAAGTCGCCGAATTTCGCTATCCGTCATTTCGGTGATGGGGACATTGTCTCTTCTGCAGCGCTGCACCGTCTCCCTGAGCCCTTGCTGGCTTCTAAATAGGAAGTAACTTTCTGTTTCGTGAAGGATGGCTTCTGGATATGCTTGCTTAATGTACTCGTACCCCTTTTGGCATCCTCTCGCCGCAACCACATCATTTGTCGCCGCGTAAAATGATCCACTCTGCAGCCAGCCCTGATTCCGGGTGGAAGCATGGCCTGCTGCTGGATCTTTCTCGATTACTACGCATTCGCAATTTCGCAAGGCCAGTTCTCTTGCTAGGAACAGGCCCGCACATCCCCCGCCGATTATGCATACGTCGTAGTGCCCCATTTGGTGCCTCAGTCTCGCGGAAAACAGGGACGATATGGGTAATCGCGGTCTCTCTTCCAGTGCACCGCGTCGTCCATAGCCTTGCAAGCGGGGGCGGCACGTAGCCCCGATGCCTGCAGGCCGGATTCCGGCGCTCGCGTCAGTCCGATACTCAGCGGCCCGTGCAGCGGTCTGTTCCCAGAAGCCACTCTTCTCGTCCTGCGTAGTTCGCGGGTTCGCGGCGGATCGCGTACGGTCCGGCCGTGCTTGGACGACCTGGTTGGCGTATCTGCCTGTCTACGAGGGATCTACCGCGCCCGCAGCATAGGCCGGGGGTCTTGGGAGCCCTGCCGGATGACCTGCCGAAATGGCTGGACGAGATGGCGATCCCGGACGGCACCCCGTACCTGTTGTCGCCCCGCTTCGAGTACGACGTGTCGCTGAACGCGTACTTCCTTCAGGCGAATCAGGCCTCAGCCCCGCGCAACACCAGCATGAACCGGGCCAGAGCCTTGAAACGGTTCTTCGACTTCCTGTGGACCTCCCGCGGCCGCCGCTCGTGGCGTGACGCGACGGAGACCGATCATGGCCTTTCACCAGTGGCGCCGCCGAGATGAGCTCGGCCCTCGGGTCGAAGGAACGACCTGGGGGCAGGAGGTCACCCTGGTCAATCAGTTCTACCTGTGGGCGGTCAGGAAGGGACACGTCGCCGAGAACCCGATCCCGCAGCGGGCCCGGCGAGCGGTCCCGGTGGGACTCGGAATCCAGCTGCGCGGGGCAGGCCGAGGGACATAAGGGACAGTTCCCGCGACATTCGCGCACGATGGGAAACGCGACCTGGTCGAGTGGATGCCGCCAGGCACCTACCGGCGTTGGCGGGACGTCGGCCTTCGCGGCTATGGCACCGACGGGCTGCCCACGGGCCGCTTCCGAGGCCGGTGGGCCTCGCGGAACACGGCCTACACGGACTTGATGATCCGCACGGGGATGCGGATCTCCGAGCAGTCCAGCCTTGCGCTCGCCGAGGTGCCCCTTCACTTCGAGGAGGGCGGCTTCCAGCGGTTCTGGCTGCCCGGCGAGATCGCTAAGTACTTCTCCGCCCGGTGGATCTACGTCCCGGCGTCCGTGGGGTCAGACCTGGCCGCCTATGTCGAGGACGACCGCGCCGACATCGTCGACCGGGCCCGAGCCGCAGGCCGGTACACGCGGATGCACCGGCCTCTGGTCATGGAGGACCCTGGCGATCCGCACAGCATCCGAGAAGTCGGCAGCCTGTCACGACGGAAGCTGAAGTTGCACCGGGTTGGGCCGCAGGACCGGCCGCGTCTGATGGTCGACACCGTCGACGGGCTGGAACCGGCCGCGTTCTGGCTGAGCGAGTTCGGTTTCCAGATGGCGGTCTCGTCCTGGGAGGACATGTTCGCCCAGGCCAGCCGCCGCTGCCGCCAGGCCGGCCTGCCGGATCTGCACTGTTTCGCCCATCTTCTGAGGCACAGCTTCGCGGTCATCACGCTCGAACAGCTCCAGCGAGGCCACATCGCCGCGATGGCCGACCTGATCCCGGCTCAGCGAGGGCACTACACACGGATCTTCGGCGACCCGCTGGACTGGGTCAGGCGCCAGCTCGGCCACCGGTCGATCCTTCACACGCTCATCTACTTGCACGCCCTGCAAGAACTCGAAATGGAGACCCGGATGGCCCTCGTTCCCGACGCCTGGGAGGACCCGCGGTCCACCCCGCTGGCCCTGGTCGGCGACTTCGCCAGCTCGCCCCATGGCGACGAGACGGAAGGCAGCCGATGAGCCGCAGCGGACGGGGCGCCACGGGGCCGGGCCGCCCGACAACGCTCCCGGAAGGTGCTTACGAGCCCGACCCGGCAGTCCAGCGTCACGAAGGCGGTGTGGTCGTCCGCTTCCACGACGACGACCGCCAGAAGGTCTTCGACTTCTCGACTCTGCCCCTGCCGGGCTGGCACGAGCCTCTTGCGGCAGCGTTCGCTGCCCGCACAGGACCGGTCGGCGGACTGCGGACGCTGGCTTCGGCGACCTACTCGTGCTGGAACGTCCTGCGACGGTTCCTGATCTTCCTCGACGAGCGCGGGAACCCGCCTACCGTCCCAGGCCAGCTGACCGCCGGCCATCTGGAGAAGTTCCTTGACCACCGGCACGGCACTGTCGGCGGTCACGCTCAAGAAGAGGTACAGGCGCTGTCGAGGCTGTTCGACCTCGCCCCGATGGCCGGGCTCATGGACCCGGCCGCGCTCGACTTCGCCCGCCGCCGCACACAGTGGAAGACGAAGCACATCGGCGTCGGCGGTTACTCGGACGGTGAGTTCACACGGCTGACCTCTGCGGCCCGCACGGATGTCGCGGCCATCCGGGACCGCATCACCGCTGGTGAGGTCCTGCTGGAGCGGTTCACCACCGGCCGGGAACAGCTGGACGAGGAGGAGGCCCTTCGGGGGCAGAGACTCGCGGAGATGGCCGCCGGGTTGGTCCCCTGGCCCCCCGGACACGCCTCTCAAGCCCTGCACCAGCGCAAGAAGTGGGCCTCGGAGCTCTTCTTCACCCGCGATGATCTCGCCCCCTGCATGGTCTTGTTCGTTGCCGTTACGGGCCTGAACAGCGAAGCGGTGAAGGAGCTGTCCGCCGACCACCGCATCGTCGGGGACCGAGCCGTCGAGACGACCGTGGTCAAACGCCGCCGGGGGCAGGGCCGCTGGTTCACCAAGGTGACCTGGGAGATTGGAGAGCCGAACCGGCAGCTGCACACGCCCGGCGGGCTCTACCTTCTGATGCTGCGGCTGACCGCCCGCAGCCGTGAGTTCTCCGGGTCCAGCCATGTTCTCACCGTCTGGCGCAACAGCCACCGCACCGGTCAGCGGGGGAGCGCGGAGCACTACGCGCCCTTTGCGAAGTCCCTCGCCGCCGGCGAACCGTACATGCGCGGTTGGTCGAGCAGCCGGGCCCGCCCCGTGTTCGCCGACGCCCCGGACGGCGTCGAGCCGAAGCTCTTGAAGATCGACTTGAACCGGGTCCGCACCAGCGTCGAGGCCCGCCGGACCAAGCAGATGGGCGGGCACCTGCCATCCGCAGCCCGCAGCAACAGCATGCAGGTCCTCTTCCGGCACTACCTCTCCGGCGACCCGGTCATCCGGGAGTGGGCCGACGACGTTCTGGCCGAAGCCCTGGTCGACGCTGAGCAGGCGGCCGTGGCCGCCCACCAGCGGGCTCTGCGCAAAGCGGGCGGCGCCCTGCGCGTTCTGACCACCCCCGGCGCGGCAGCGCCGCAGGCAGAGGACACCGCTTGGACCGCCAGCCCCGACATGGACCGGCATCCGGTCACAGGGAGCCCCCCACGAACGACCAGTTGAACTACTTCATCGCCTGGGTCAACCGCTACTGCCACGACCACGGCCTGGCGGAGACGATCCCAGACGTCGCGGGCCGAACCTGGCGCCTGAAATCCAGCCAGCTTCGAAGGACTCTGGCCTGGTTCATCGCCCGGCGCCCCGGCGGCAGCATCGCGGGGGCCCTGCAATTCCGGCATCAAGGCGTTCAAATGTTCGAAGGGTATGCCGGGACCAGCGACTCCGGCTTCCGGGCCGAGGTTGAGAGCGAGCAGGCTCTTGCCCGCGGCGAGCACCTCATGGACACCGTCGAAGCCCACGAGCACACCCGACTCGGCGGTCCCGCGGCCGGCGAAGCCGCAGAACGACTCAAGGGCTTCGCCGAACGGGCCCGGTTCGGCGGGAAGGTCGCACTCGACCGCCGCCGACTCGAAAGGATCATGAAGAAGCATGATCCGGCCGTCTATCCAGGCGAGTACATCACCTGCGTTCACGACCACACCAAGGCGCTCTGCGAGAAGGCCCGCACCGCTGGCCGGGAAGGGCTGCCAGACCACGGCGGCTGCAAGCCGCTGGCCTGCCGCAACGTCGCCCTCACGCACGACAATGCGGACGCCTGGCAAGCCGAGATCACCGAGATCGAAGGGCGGATGAACGGCCGGCCACCGCTGCCTCCCCGCTTCCTGGACCGTCTCGCCCGCCGTCGCGCGGAGATCATCGGGTTCTTGGGCAAGAACGCACCGGTCGAGGGGCAGTCATGACGACCAGGCTCGACCTTCCCCACCCCGAACGCGTCCGCAAAGCGGCAGACGAGCTCCTGGCCCACGCCTCCCGCAACGGCACCCGCCCCAGCCTCCTCGGACTCGCCAAACGTCTCGGCCTCTCCAACACCACCCTCCGACGGCACTACCCCGAGATCGTCGACACCGTCACCGCCATCCGCGCCAGCAACACGGAAGACTCCCAGCCCACAGACACGAAGCGCTACAGCGACCTCGTCCGCCGCAACGCGAAGATCCGAAGGGCGAACCGCGAACTCACCGACCAGCTCGCACTCGCGCTGGCCTGCATCCAGCGGCTCTCGGTTGACAACGCCAACCTTCTCGCGGCCCTCGAAGCAGCCTCCAAGATCCGCAGGATCGACATTCCGCACGGGTCTGCGGCCCGCCCCGCCCCCGGCACCCCCGACCTGCCGTAATGGAATCCTGACGATCCATCTTGACGCTCGATGGCCGTAATGAAATCCTTACGTCCATGACGACATATCAGTTCGACGGGCACCGATTTGCCACCCAGTCCGTGCTGACCCATGGAGAAGACGGCCCCGAGCGTGTGGGCCTGGCAGCTGAATGCAGCTGCGGCTGGCGCGGGGCCGATGGCGATCCCGGCATGGAGGGGAAGAGCGGCTGGCGCGGCGCCTCCTGCCACCCGATCTCACTCACCGAAGAGGGCGAGTCCGAGGCCGAGCAGGCCGCAGAGCAGGAGTGGCTGGACGAGCACATCGCGGATTTTTCGGGGCCGTCGTCCCGGCGGCCCTAGCCGATCAGATCCGCTCCGTTGGTGAGCAGCTCGACTCTCTGATCGAGGCGGACGAACCGATGGCCGCCCTGGCAGCGATCCGCCTGTCGGGCGGCTACTTCGCCCGCCAGGCCCGCGATGCGGCCCTGCGCGCCAGCTACCTGGACCACTCCTGGTCGCAGATCGGCGACGCGCTCGGTATCTCCAAGCAGGCAGCGTGGGAGCGATACGGAAAATCCCGCCGCGAGTAGCAGCTCGCTGAGGCGCTCGTCGAGCTGGCGGCCGAGCCGATGTTTGCCTGATTTCCTGGTCACTGGTCAGTCTGAAACCACCGGCACAAGCTCGCTGGCCGGGACGTCCTGGTGCGCGCCGTACGGCTGTGCTGGGCCCTGGGTCTGGACCTGCCCGCCCGGTACGTCGCCCTGGAAGAGCACATCGGCCACCGTTTCAGGGAGAAGCTCAGCGTCGCCGAAATCGTCGAAGAGGCCGCCGGCGTCGAGGCGGAGGAAGGCCCGCTGGTCTGGGCGCGCGGGGACGCGCTGCGGCGCCACGTCGGCGAGGAGGCCGCGGTCGACTACCTCCGCCGGACGGCACTGGCTGCCTGATCGCCGAGACGACATGGGGGAAGGGCAGTCGGGAGTGCGGCCGACCGGCAACCGAAGGCACAGCGCGCGGTGGCCGAACCGGCCGACCCGAGGGGAGCAGTTCGCGACGGTCCCTCAGGCCGCCGAACTCAGAGCGAACCCACCCACAACATAATGGTGAATACGTAGTATAGTTATTTCAGTCGGTGGTGGCAGCCGACCAACCCAACCGAACGCACACCCAGGAGAGCCATGACCCGATCGCCCGCCCCGAGTACCGGCTCCGCTCGCGCACGCCACACGATCGACGGGACCCCCGCGTACGTGGCCGTCAACGCCAAACCTCAGCCCTCCACCGGCCTGGTTCTCGACCCGGACGGTCGTGGCACTGTCCTCCAGGTCACCTCCGTGCACAACCTCGACGGCGAGACCCTCGCCGCGCGCCTCTACGAGGCCTACGCCATGACCACCGAGAACGGCGAGGAACTCCCCGACGAGATCACCGCCGAGACCCTCCTCGGCCGCCTCGGCGAGCAAACCGCCGCCTGCGCCGAAGGCTGGCACCACTGGGTCAACGAGCCGACACAAGAGGCCTGGGACACCGTCCGGCCCTGGGCCGAACGGCAGGTCCGCCGCCTGTTCCCGGACCTGACCTGGAGCGTCGAGCCAGACCGGAAGTGCCTCCCGCCCAACGCCTGAGCACCGACCAGCAACGGGGGTGACGGCCGACAGAACGGCCGTCACCCCCGTCCCCGCCGCCCTGTCCGCGACAGGCCTGCGCCGTCGCGCGCCGCGGCACCGCCCGACTTCAGGAGCACCTCACATGTCCACCGGCCTCATCCCCGCCCCGCCGTTGCCCGGTACGCGCCGCCGAGTCATCTACCGCGACCGCGCCTACAGCACCGTCCACCGCTTCCGCTACGCCGCCGCCCACCTGGAGGCCTTCCGTACCGGCCGGCAGTGGCACGTCGACCAGCCGATGCCCCGCACCGCCCCCGTACCGCGGGAAGCCGTCGTGCGCTGCGCCCCCACCCTCGCCGAGGCCGTCGCCCAGGCGGTTGTACGGCTCGACCGCAGGGCCGTCCCGGCGCCCGACCACACGGACGACATCCTGCGCACGTACGCCGCCGCGGGCTGGGACGTCGTCGACCCCGCCACCGGCCGCACGATGGGCTGGGCCCGCCGCCACCTCGGCGACCCCTACCCCTGGCAGCCGGCCGAACACGAGGGGCTCGTCCTGGTGAACAGCAGCCGCAGCGCTGGCGCCGCCCTCGACGTCCGCGAGACCGCCCGGTCGACGACGCCCTGCCCGCTCGGGCCCGTCGTCGTCGTACCGTGCAGCGGCGCCAAGGCCGTTACCAGGACGGCCCTGCCCGCTCGCCAGCTCTACACCGGCAGCTATCACCTCCTGTGCCGACAGGCGGCCGAGCACCTTGCCGGCGCCACCGGCGACGTCGTCGTCCTCTCCGCGAAGAACGGCTTCGTCACCTTCGACGAACCGCTCCTCCCGTACGAGCTCCGCATGGGCCAGCCCGGCTCCGCCGCACCCGAGATGCTCGCCGCCCAGGCCGCGCAGCTCGGCATGCTCCCCGGACCCCGCCCGGTCGTCGCCCTCGGCGGCCGGGCCTACGTCCAGGCCGTCACGCAGCTGCGCCCGGACGCCCTGCAGCCGCTCGCCGGCTGCCGCGGCATCGGGGAACAGCGCGCCCGGCTCGCCCGGCTGATCCGATCCGAGCAGCCGCTGGACGTCCTCCACCAGCTGACCACCGCGGCCGCACCAACGGCCTGAACGCCGGCAATCCACTGGCCTCGCCCCGT
>NZ_JBGBPT010000043.1:61602-73679 GCF_041106355.1 Streptomyces sp. BF23-19
AGGCCAGTTCTGCGTAATGAGCGCGGCCGGAGATGAGCCCCTGAACAGCGGAAACATGGTCCAAGGATCTCCCGAAAGTGATATATATGTGATATAGTTGTCTTATGGTCGACGGTGGCAGTCGACCAGCACCGGAAACACGCGCGAACACCCTGGAGACCCGCATGCCCCTGGACTTCACCAACCCGCACGAATTCAGCTGCTTCGGCACTCTCCACCCGGACCACCTCGTGGCGTGGGACTTCGGAGACGCCCACATCGAGTGGGAGCTCACCAGCCTCTTCTCCGACCCCGGCACCTACACCACCGTCCCGCTCGACGCCGAGACGGACATGCATTACCTCCCCGGAGCCCCGGGAGCCACTAACACCGTGGCGCAGCACCTCGCCGCCCGCTACGGCTTCGACGACCTCGACGTCCGGGGCCCCGTCCACTTCACCGGCCCGAGCGGCGAGACCGACCGCGCCCTGGGCCTCGCACCGGACGCCTTCGACGTCATGTACGGACGGATCCAGGACATCTGCGCCGCCCTCGGCGTCCGTACCTGGTGCAAGCTCCACCCCGGCGACACCGTGAGCGTCCGCTACACCGACCTCGAACGCGGCGACATCTACTGGTTCCTGAACACCCCCCACCGCGTCCAGTGCTTCAAGGACCTCCCCGCCGACAGCATGATGCTGGAGATCACCCCGGACGCCCGCTACCTGGTCTGCGACGACGAGGAGACGTTCATCGCCTACGGCACGTACCAGTGCCGTGCGGACCGCGCCCCGGCCGGGTACTGGCAGCGCACCGGCAACCAGCTCCTCAGCGCCTGAACCACCCTCCCCCCGGCCCGGCGCCGGGGGGAGGGTCCCAGCTGCGGCCGGCCGCACGGCTGGCCCCCAACACATCTCAGGAGGACCGATGCACACCACCCCTCAGGACTGCCAGGACGCACTCGAAACCGCCCGGGCGCAGGCGCAGGGCCTGACCCACACCCTCGCCGCCACCCTGGCCCACATGTACCCGCACGCCGCCTACCTGGTGCTGCGCCGCGACCCCGCTCCGGCGAACTCCACCTCGACAGCCTCCGGACCGCCGGCGGCGGCACACAGCGCACCTTCGCCGAGTCGGACCTGCTCCCCGAGCTCACAGACCCCGTACTGCGCGCGGCCTGGGGACAGACCAACCCGCGCGACCCCCAGGCCCTGCTCCAGCTCCTTCGCGACCTCGACCGCCTCGGGACCCCGTTCGGACGGCTCCCCGACTCTGCCCAGGAGCAGGCCGACCCGTACGAGGACACCGCCTCCCTGCTGTGCCTCCTGGTCAACGCCGACGCCCCCGAGCCGGAGGGCCACGACCGGGAAGTGACCGCTCACCTCGCCCTGACCGTGACCGAGGAGGTCACCTACGAGTTCACCGCTGAGGTCGAGCTCCCCGCGTACATCGGCAACAACCCGAACGCCCTCCGCGACTACCTCACCGAGAACGAAGACATCTGGCTCGACCACCTCGACCCCCTCAGCGGCGTCAGCATCAACGAGCGAAGCCTGGACGACGTCGAACTCACCCTCGCCGCCTAGACCTTGACCCAGACCTCCCACGGGCCGACACGGGCGCTGAGAGAGCCCAGGAAGGGCAACAGCCATGCCGGAGTACAGCGTCACCTGGACCATGGAGATCGACGCCGACACGCCCGTACACGCAGCCTTCGAAGCGCTGGCAGTCCAGCGCGACCCCACGTCCTGGGCGACGGCCTTCACCGTCCACACGAACGACGGTGACGTGGTCGTCGACCTCAACCCCCACCAGCCGGGCCCGCCGAAGCTGAGCGGACCCTGGACCCTGACCGCATAGCCCGCACCTCCTCGCGCCCCGGAACGGCCCATCAGCCGCTCCGGGGCGCAGTCGTGCCTGGGGCCAAGCGCGCTCCGCCGAGCAGCAGGACGGCGGCACCCGGTCCGTACGGTCCGCCACGGATGACGGCCGGCGCGCCGTCGGCTCAGGCGGTGTGCCTCCAGCGCCGCCGGACCCCCGCGGCCGGGCAGCCCGCCCGAGCCGCCACCTCGACGCCGGCGCCCGGCACCCGGGCGGGCCGGCGGCGCGTTTGTGCGCTCCGCCGGCGGGCCCTCCATATGCCGCTGAACAGGGGAAATAGCGGCCCAGAGTGCTTCATCAGTGATGAATCAGCGATATAGTTATCTCGCGGGTTGGTGGTGGCAGTCAACCCGCACCGAGAACCACGACTCCAAGGAAAGGGGCCACCCATGCCCACCCTCCTCCAGGACAGCTACGCCCTCCGGATCGAGCCCACCGGCGGAATCACCCTGCTCGACTGGGGCTCCGAGATGTGCCCGCAGGACGCGCTCGGCGCTGACCAGGTCCGTTCCGTCGACCTGACCACCCAGCTGATCATGTGGACCGACGAACTGGCCGTCCCGCTCGGCCTCCCCGCCAACGCCCCCGCGCACCTCCTCCACACCTACCAGGCCACCCCGACGCCGGTCTGCGGGGTAGAGGTCTTCACCGGGTCCACGCGCGGCGGCGCGTTGCTCGGCCTAACCGAGGGCCAGGCGCTCATGCTCGTCGACCGCTACTTCAGCCGTCACCGCGACGTCCCCCGGCCGCGCCGCTAAACGCAGGTCGCCAGGGTCCTCGGAATCGAGTTCCGGGGCCCCTCGAATTCGGAGAAGGAAAAATTCTTGAAATTCACCATCATTGGAGACTGGTGGAAGTCTGGGATCTCGCCTCATCAGTCGCGACCGTCGCCGAGGGAGCGGATTTCGAGGAAGCCGAGGCGAACGCCGCGTCGCAGTCGTACGTGCAGGCCTCGCGACCGGATAGAGGTCTACCCGTTCTGCGCCCCCACCGTGCCGCCGCCGCCCGGTGGGGGCGCAGTCGCGCTCCGGCCGACAAGGCGCCGGGCTGGTGGCGGGTTCCGGCCGCCGGTCATGGGGAGGCGCGCCAGCGGTGCATGCGTGGCCAGCGGAGGACGGTCGCGCGGCAATTCACTCAGTTGGGAGGGCCGCAGAGGAGCGAAAGTGATACATATATGCTATAGTTGTCTTGTTGGTCGGTGGTGGCAGCCGATCACAAACCGAATCCATGCGCAGTCGTGAGGAGACATCATGTCCGACACCCTGTTCCGCACCCTCGGCCTCATCGAGCCCGGCGACCTGGTCCTCTACCACGGCAGCATCCCCGAGCACCACGGGATCCACCTGGCCCAGCCGTGCGACTGCTTCCACTGCGGGCGCGCCGACCGCCTCGGGATCGACGACACCCGCTACCGCCTCACCGACCCCTTCGCCGAGGACCCGGACGCCTGCACGGTGCAACACGTGCGCCGCAAGTCCATCACCCGGTCCGCCGCCAACGCCTGACCCTCCCTCGGGGCGTAGCCGCCGGCTGCGCCCCGCCCCCGACGGCGGGGAGTGGCACCCCGCCGCCATCGAGAACACCCGCTCACGAAAGGGCAGACCATGACCGACAGGACTCTCATCGACGGCACCGTCAACCCGGACAACCTGGGCCCCGACGCGATGCGCTGGACCCCAGAGCCGGAGCAGCCGGCCGCTTCCGTGGCCGACGTCTTCGGGGAGGTCGTCCACGGGTACAGCCGAGCCGATGCCCTTGCCGACGGAGTCCTGGTCGCCGTCGGCGACGACATCGCCCGCGAGGCGGGGCTGGGGGTCCCGGTGGCGCTCACCGCAGCCGCGTGGGCCGACTGTGTCGCCTGGACCGCCGAGGACAACCGGCAGGCCTACCAGGACGAGTCGGGCCGCCTCTGGGATGTGCTCTGGATGACCCGGTACGCCATCCGGCGGTCCAATGGTGGGAGTTCCTGCACCGTCGAGTTCTACCGCGTCCCGCGCGACGGAGAGAGCCAGGAGGGCGAGCGGAGGTGGCTGCTGGCGACGTGCGGGCCTGGCGATGAAGGACCGGTACGACCCCGCGCCCGGCAGCGAATACCCGTTCTCCATCTCGGACATCGCCCGCCAGGCGGTGATGCTCCTCGGCGACGACTGGCACGCCGAGTCCGGCTACTGGGGCGTTACCGGCGTGATCACCGCCCCGAACGGAGCCCAGTTCATCGTGGGCGTGGACCACGAGGGAGACCTCTACGTCCACGCGGACAAGAACGCCGAGCCGACCTTCCTCATGGAGTACTTCGACTGCACCAGCGCCTCCGACGGCCTGGAGGAGGTCACCAAGCGCGTCGTCGCGGTGATCCTCGACATTGCCTGACCCGCGTCCCTCAGTCCCGCCCTGGGCGCAGGGTGCGCCCGGGGCCCGGCCCTTCGCTCCACTGCATGCCGGTCGGGGTGCCATGGTGGCAGCGCTGGGTGCGGCAGGTACGGCCGCGGGATGCCACCCGTACGTGCTGCTGGTACCACGGCGGGCACTGGCACCGGGTCAACGCGATAGCTCTGCAGGTGCTCCGCGATGCCCGCGCGCAGTCCGTGGGAGCCGAGGACGTGCAGGAGTTCGCCGTCACTACGCGGCAACGGCCGGCGCCACCGACTGGGAGACCGAGGCATTGGCCACCCTGTTCAGCACGTGGGTTGCGATCCAGCCTGACAGCGAGGGCGGCTACATCAACAGGCAGCACCGCTCCCAGGTCATGCTGGAGGTAGGCGTCCGCCACACTGTCGTCCTGCGCCCCGTCGACGAGGCGTGGCGCCGCTCAGGGTGCCAACCCTCGGGTATTTCACGCGGCGCCTGACCCCGGCACTGTGCCTACCAGGGGCAGGGGCCGCGCTCAGGGGGCAGGGTCATGCGATGCTTGCGCCCCCATCTGGTGGCGGCTAGGGGTTAGTCCGAAGTTCTGCCTGCCTGCGCTCGGCCACCAGATGCCACACCCCGTGGCTGGGTGGCGCCAGCCTGCGCCAGGCGGCGATCCAGTAGGCCAGATCCTTGACTCCAAGGGCCTCCAGAAAGCACGCGTACCGGTCGAAGCGCGGCAGCACCGTGTTGTCGGGGTGCAGCATATCGCCGAGTGTGGCGCGCTTGAGGATCCCGCCAGTCCGTTTCTCCAGTTCGCGGTACGAGGGGCGCAGCGCCCACTGGTGAACTTCCCGCAGCTTCTCGACGAGCTCCTGGGCGGACTCTGCCGTCAGAGGGTCGGGGGCTCCTGTGGGGAGGACGTGCCGGTCCTGGATCTTGCTGGTGCGCTTACGTGTCTTCGACTGACTATCGGCAAGGAGCCGGATGTAGTCGTGGTCGAGGCCGTTCGGCTCGTGAGACGGAATCTCCAGCACCCTCCTCAACCGCAAAAACGTCGCCGGGTCTGGCACGAGCTCCGCGTTGAGGTAACCAGTCAGGGTGCCGGGCGAGACGCCCAGATACCGGTGAAGCATCTCCTTGGAGTGGGCAGACGCACGAAGGTATTCGGCCAGGATGCGCCTGTAGGTGATCTTCGGGTGGAGTCTGACCACGGCTCAGCGCTCCGTATCGACGCGCAGCACCGAGGTGGTCGCATCAACGAGGATGGCCGCGATCACCGCGGCGACGCACTCGACCACGTGGCCGTACAAGGATCCCCACACCAGGAGCATGATCGAGATCAGCGCTGGCAGTACCCGCACGAGACGGCGGCTGTGGGTCAGGGGCTTCGCGGTGCTGTCGCCTGAGAAGCCGAAGGCGGATCTGGGGGCTAGACCCAGGACACAGCCGGGGCCCGCCTGAGAGAGCCCGTAGCCAAGGGCGATGGAGATGTGCAGCATGAGAGTGCTCACCAGGTTTCTGCGGTTGGAGGGGTGGTGCTACGAAGAGGCGCGACCCCCTTCGGCGCCTGCGCGCAGACTGAGCATGCACCGGCCCAGTAGCCCGAGCAACTCCCGTTTGGTGAGGACGAATTGCTCAGGTGGAAGCGCTGCGGCCAGTCCTGCGGCGCGAACTATTCCGCGCCCTCGCGGACGGTGTCCGGAACCGTCCGGGACTTGAGACTTGGCGAGCGCGATTACCCACGCCTTGATGATTGACCGTCCGGGACCGTCCGAATATTTTGACTTGACCTCGGCCTAGGCCACTCTTTAGGGGCATGAGCTGCTCTGTGGTTGGAGGGCTCGATCGGGCCGCGAACCCGATCACTGTGACATACGTCACACGCATCGAAGGCCCGCGCCTTGGCACGGGCCTTCGACGTATCCGCGCCTCATAGGCCCCAGACGCCGCCGAGCGCTGCCGGATCGACACCCCTTGCGTACGCCGGCAGGGAACTCCTCTGCGTCCATGCTCGGGCTGTGTGAGACCGCCGGGGCACGACCGCAGGCGCCGCGCGGGTACCGACACGCCGGGGACCGGGACCACTGACAGCCTGCCGTGGTAGCCGGCTTGTCAACGCTGTGCGATCTCGGCTTCCATGAAGTCGTGCAGGTGGCTGCTCGCCGGGCGGGAGGTAGATGACGGTGAGGTGTTCGTCGGTCGGGCTCACTGCGAGCCCTCCGTCGCATCTCGAAGTGCGTCGTCGTCCACACGGGCCGCCCCGCTCGGCATCTCTCCGCCCTCGGCGCCTTGGGCGACCCGCCGTACCTGCTCGCCCAAGAACAGGTACAGCGGCCAGGCCAGGCGGGCGTCCGTAGACCTGCGGGGCTTCCACGGGCTACCGGTGTCGAAGAGGGCTTCGAGGGCCTGGACCAGCTGGACGCCGGAGATGGCTACGGTCACGGTGTCGTCGTCGTTGAACGTGACCCGGCCGTGCCAGGGGTGGGCTGGCTCGGTCCAGCTGGCGGAGTCGAAGGTAATCCGCGCCAGGGAGTCGACGGTGTCTTGGTGGCAGGTGACCCGCAGCGTGGAGAGGGTGGCCGCCACAGCCTTGGTGTCGACCAGGTCACGGACGACCGCCCGCATGACCTCCGCGTCCTTGGCTTCCTTCGCGGTCTGGGCGTCTGCGGACTCTCGGGCCTTTGCGTCGGCCTCGGCCTTCACCATGGCGTCCGTGAGGGCCTTCGCGTCTGCCTCTGCGGCTGCCTTCTCGGCGGCGGCGCGCTCGGCGGCCTTGCGCTCGGCGCGGTCTTCCTCACGCCACCTGCGCTTCTGCTCCTGGTCGGCGGTCCACTGGTCCAGGATTCGCTTGATCATCGGGCTTTCTCCTCAGGGTCACAGTCGGCGGTGGTGCCGACCGTGACGATGTTGCGTGGCGCGATCGCCGAGTGTGCGGGTTTTCGGTGATCTGGCCCTAACTGTCCAAGTGCACGGAGGCCTGCCG
This sequence comes from Streptomyces sp. BF23-19, assembly GCF_041106355.1. Lineage (NCBI taxonomy): Bacteria > Bacillati > Actinomycetota > Actinomycetes > Kitasatosporales > Streptomycetaceae > Streptomyces > Streptomyces sp. BF23-19. The sequence goes on from NZ_JBGBPT010000043.1 coordinate 68,795, forward strand.
ATTGACAAGCTCGCCATGGATGAGTCCGGCCTGCGGCGGTGTGGACCGTCGTGCCGGTGCAGGACGAAAGCTCTCGTCCTCGGCGAAGGCGGCGGAGATGCGGCTCGCCGGTTTCGTGGGGCCGCCGTCTCCCGGTCAGGTTTCGGCGCGGGGCTGGCTGTAACAGCTCGGTACCAGCGACCCAGTCAGTCCATCACGTGGCGCCTCTGCCTCGCATGATGCGGCATGCAATTAGAAGCGATAGCCGCGTTCGTGGCATCGGGCGCGGCGGTCCTCGGCGTTCCGGCGGCCCTGATCGTCGGGTTACGGCAAGCACGCGCCGCCCACCACGCGGCCGAAGTTGCTGCCCTGACCACACGACACCAGTGGCGCAACAGCAATCGGCGCCAGGCCGCTGTTGACTTCGTGCTGGCGGTGGAGGAGCAGCTGGAGGCCATCCGGGCCGTGCGCATTGCTCAAGAGCCCTTCGATTTGGAGGCCGTCAAGCAGCTGCGCCGCAACCTGGAGAAGGCCCTGTCCATCGTGAGGATCGAGGGACCGTCGGCCCTTGCCGACCGTGCGACCGAGGTACGAACGGCCCTGAACAGAGCCACGATCGGTGTGATGGGCGCCCACCGCCGGGACGTTCCAAGGATGATCCTGCGTCAGGCAGCGTTCGAGGGGAACCACATCGCGAAGGAAGTCCTGTCCCGGGTCGGCGGCAGGCGGCGACCGCCTGACTTCGCGCTGTGGGAGGCCCTGCGGGAGACCGGGCTGCTCACCCGCCAACAACAGGGTTCGTTCGCTCGGAGGGCGCAGGAAGGGTCTCGACGGCGTGGTTTCAAGTTCGGCGCCACGTACGCGGTGATCCGCCGTGACCTAGCCGTGTTTATCGAAGCGGTTCGAGAGAACCTGGACGCTGAGCCAGCGGCGTGCGCCGGCTCAGTGCTGCCCGCTCTCGCCCTGCCCGGCACGGCGGCGCGTCCGAACGTGTCTGTGGACGGGCCACGTAGAGGCGGCCCGGGAGCTGATCGTTAAGGCTGAGCTTCCTTCGTAGGAGATTTGGGCCGCCAGCCCCGCCCGCTGCCCGGCCCCGGGTGTCTGCGTGGGCACCGGCTGCGGCCGAGCCCTGGTCGGTGCCCACGGCTGCCGCTGGCAGCCGTACTGCTCGCTGCCGCGCGGTTGCTGCACCGTTCACCCGGTGCGGGCGGCCACCACTGCTGGCCGCTGCGGGGCCTGCTTGGTGCCCGGGCTGCTGTGCCGGGCGGCTGGTGCCGTGGTCGTGTCCCGTCCGCGTCCACCTGGATGCAAGCCGTCCGGGCTCCGGCCAGCCGCACCCGCTCGTGTCCGCCTGGCCCGCGCCGCTGTTTTGGGCCGCCCGCTTGGCGGCCCGCTCGGACCCGTGCTGCGTGCGCCCGCTGCCGTTCGCCCCGTCCGGGTCGCGCCGCTGCCGCCCGGCCGGCTGCTGGCCGCCTTGCCCGTTGGCCAGCGTCGCGTCTGGCCGCTCGGATGCGCGGTTGCCGGTGCCAGGCCCCCCGGTCCTCGCTCGCCCGGTGCCCGCCGGCTGCCTTTGGCGGCCGCCGGTGTTCCGCCTGCTGGCTCGGTCCGGTCCGCTGGCCAGCGTCGCCGGGCTGCGCCCGCCCGCGCTTCGTGAGTTCCGGTGCCGTGCCACTCGCGAGCCTGTCGGGCCCGGGTGGCTGCGGTGCTGCCCGGGCTGCCCCGCGCCGTGTTGCCGCCCCGCCCACGCGAAGCCGGAAGTCCCAGAGCCCGGCCGGTGCCCGTATCCGCTCGGCTGCCCGTGCATGCTGCCGTGCCCTGTCCGTCCACGTCCGTGCTGGGTGGTGGGGTTTATGTGGTGAGTGTGGTTTGGCGTGTGGGTGGGGGTGTGGTGGTGGGGGTGTGGTGGTGGGGGTGTGGTGGGTGTAGTGCTCGGTGGTGAGGAGTTGTTGGCGGGTGGTTGGTGGGAGGTTGGCGATGAGGCCGGGGATGGCGCCTCGTTGGACTTCGGTGTGGTGGGCGAGGATGGCGGCGGTTTTCTGTTCGAGCCATGGGGTGACGTCGAGGGTGGCGGTGATCTGGTTGTCGGGGACGCTGTGGATGGTTCTGCCCGGGGTGGTCAGGTGCCTGCTGAGTTGTTGTGCGGCTGTGTGGGGGTGGGTGGCGAGGTAGAGGGCGTTGGGTGTCCAGGGGGCGCCGGTGTCCGGGTAGAGGAGTTCGAGGCCGGCTGCGTGGAACGCGAGCAGGGTGATCCGGTGGGTGTGCAGGTGGTCGGGGTGGCCGGTGAGTCCTCCGTAGGCGTCGTGGGTGATGACGATGTCGGGGCGGAACTCCCGTAGGTGCGTGACCAGGTCCCGCACGGTTTGGTCGAGGGGTGCGTCGCAGAGTCGCGGCCGGCCGGGTGCTGACTCGGGTGCGCGTGCGTCGGCGTAGCCGAGCATCCGGGGTTTGCCGGCGCCGAGGATTTCGAGCGCGTCGGCCAGTTCCGCGGCACGTGGGGTGTCGGCGCCCCAGGTGGTGGTGACAACGGCGGTTCGGCCTCCGGCAGCTGCGTGCTGGGCGAGGATGCCGCCCGACCACAGTGATTCGTCGTCGGGGTGGGCGTAGACCGCGAGCAGGCTCGGTACGGGCATCATCGGGCGCCTTCCCTCTGGGTGCTCGGATCATAGCCGGCCGGCGGTTGCGGGCGGGCTGCTCGCAGCCCCCGGCCTGCTGCTCCGGGCGTGCGGGCTGTTCCTTCGTCCTGTCCGGGGCGAGGCGATCGGGGGAGATGCGGCAGGGGGCTCCGGCTGCTGCCCGCCCAGCTCTTGTCGCTCGCGCCGTCCTCCGGCGCGGCCGGGAGCTGCGCATGCTGCGGGGTCAGGGCCTTGCGTCGCGTAGCCCGTTCACCTAGGGAAATTCCGTCGGGGAAGGGTTTCTGACACCCCCCGAAGTGATTAATTCATGCTATAGTTGTCTTGTTGGTCGGTGGTGGCAGTCGGCCAGCGAAACCGGGAACACCCACTCTCAGAGGAGTTCATGATGTCCAGTCAGTCGAAGCCGGGCGAGGGTACGGAACAGATCGTTACCGGGATCGCCCCGGGGTACTTCATCAATGTGGCGGGGGTCGAGGACCCGTTCGTCCGTGGCCTGCTGGCCAGCTGCGCGACCGTGTTCGAGATCAAGCCCGCGATGGCGGCGCTGCTGACTGGCGGCACGCCTCTGACCGGAGGGGGGACGATCGAGCCCGGCGCGGATGTGGAAGGCGATGTGATCGTCGGCGAGGGCGCGGTCATCAAGTCCGGAGCGATGGTCGTGGGTCCGGTGTACGTCGGCCCCGGTTCGGTGATCGCCAAGGGCGCGAGTGTTCGTGATCACTCGGTCATCGGGCCGAACTGCCACATCGGGTGGGGGGCGGATGTCGCCCGTTCGCTGCTGGTGTCCGACGTGCGGATGAAGCATTCCTCGTTCATCGGCGACTCGGTGCTGGGCCGTCACGTCAACGTGGGGGGGCTCGTCTCGACCACGGCGCTGCGCGTCAACGGCGGTCGGGTCACCGAGCCCGCGACGAAGGAGATCACCGTGCTCCTCGGCGATCGGCGCATCGGCACCGGACAGACGAAGTTCGGCTCGGTCGTCGCCGACGACATCGCCATCCCGGCGGGCGCGATCCTCCAGCCCGGGACTCTGATCGGCCCCGGCACCATCATCTACCCGCGCGGACAGGTGGGCGGGTTCTTCCCCGCTGGCAGCCAGGTTCGCTGACACCCCGGGCGGAGAGGCAGGGATGCCTCTCCGCCCCCTTCAACGGAAGGAACCATCTCGTGTCCCGTCCCACTAAGTGGCTTCCCCGCCACGAGTACATCCGGCAGGCTCCCAAGGCGATCGTCTACGCCTCGGTGTTCTTCACCGACACGGAGGGCCGGCCACTGTGCCTGCGCTCTCCTCATCGGGGTGAGGTGTGGCAGATCCCTGGTGGTGTCATGGACGAAGGCGAGACGCCTTGGGAGACCGCCGCGCGTGAAGTGCGGGAGGAGACCGGCATCGTCATCGCGGGCCCCCGCCCGCTTCTCCTCACCCACTTCGCCACGATCGATGGTGCGTGGAGTGTCCCGAGGATCGGGTTCATCTTCGACGGCGGCACCCTCCAGGCCGAAGAGCTTGAAGCCATCACGCTGGACGCTGACGAGCACGACGGATGGGACGTGCGGACCCTGGCCGGTTGGGAGGCGGAGATGATCCCGGCGAACTACGCCCGGCTCAAGGCCGCCCACACCGCGCGCCCCTACGCGGGCCACAGTTACATCGAGACCCACGACACGGCAGCAACCACCCCGAGCGGCTGACCCATGGGCCCTCGGTCGTCTGTTGGGCGGCTGAGGGCCTGCGCTGGAGGGTTTGCGGAGGATGGGCATCACCCGAGGGTGACAGGGGCGACGTGCCTGAAGGGGAGCCGGCCGGTCCCGCCGGCCCTGCGGTCTGAAGTGGTTTGGCGGTGCAGTGTTTTGACGGTGTGATAGCCATGAACGGGAGGCCCGGAAGGGCCTCCTTTTCCTTTTCCGGGGTGTCCTCATATTCGGTTTTCGGTCGCCCTGTATTTCTTCCACCCATTCTCTGACGTGTCATCAGATTCACAGGATGTGACGGTCCATAAGTGACGCACTCCAGAGATATCGGAACGGATCATCGACGGAGGAGTAAGCCGAATTGAGGAACCCCGGAATTCGGCCGTAAGGCCGCCCAAGAATTCAGGCGCGCACCTCGCCCCGTGAATCCGGACGCCCGCGAGGGCGTCCACCCCAGACACGGCGCCCGGAAGGGCGCTGAAACCCCCTCAGCAAAACACACCATCACCCCCGCACCCGAACACCCCCACCCCACCCCCCGGACACCCACACACGCTCCCTCCCACCCCCACAGGCCCCGACAG
>NZ_JBGBPT010000044.1:0-51365 GCF_041106355.1 Streptomyces sp. BF23-19
CGCAGCGGTGGACGGCGTGCATCGTCACTTCGGCAGCCTGCACGAAGCGGTCCGCGACATCCTCGCCTTCGCCTCCGGGCCCCTCCCTCACAGGTTGGAGGGATCGGCCGCAGTGCAATGATCTTGCTGTGGCTGGTGTGATCACGGCGTCGGAGCAGTCCCGGATCGTCCCGTTCACCGGCTGAGCCCGCGCCGGTTCACGAAACTGGTCACGGCACTGCGTCGTACGGAAGTCGATGCCACCCGCCCGGGCCGGCCGTGAAGCCCGCCGCTCGCAGACAGAGCACTGCTGGTCACGGCTTACTGGCGCACGAACGTGGCAACGCGCCAACTCGCCCAGCTGTTCGGCATATCCGAACGCCGACCGCATCATCGATCACCTCGGTCCGGCTCCTGGCACCGCAGACGACGTTCGCCCTGTAGCGCCGCTGGAAGTTCTGTCGAAATGGCCTTCCGGCGCGGCCGAGGGTGGTCCTTTCCTGGCCTCAGAGGGGTGCTTGGGCGGACGCGGAGTCGGGGTCTGCAGTGGGTCCCTTCACTGCCCGCTCCGGAGGGCTGCAGGAGCCCGCTCCAGCCATCACGATATGCCGTCTGACCTGGCCTTTCATCCCCATCATTCTTATGATCGAGCTCGATCGAAGGAGGGTCGGATGGACCGGACCGTACGCACTGTCGAGGACGTTCTCGCGCTATTGGACGGGCTCTTCACATCTGAATCCGAGACCGGCCGCTTGGCGACGGGCGACGGAAAGGGCTTCTGGGACCGCTTCTATGCCGACCGGTCAAGGCCCGTCCCGTTCTTCGTGTCCAAGCCGGACGAGAACCTGGCCGCCTACCTCGACCGGGGCCTGATCGCTCCCGGTCGGGTCCTGGACCTGGGGTGCGGGCCGGGTCGCAATGCTCTGTACCTCGCATCGCGCGGTTTCGAGGTGGACGCCGTCGACCTCTCTCCGGTTGCCGTCGCCTGGGGCGAGGACCGGGCCCACGAGGCTGGAGTCGACATCCGATTCCTGTGCGGTGACGCTTTCGCCCTCCCCGTCACCGAGTTGAGCGGCCCGTACGACCTGGTCGTCGACTCAGGGTGCTTCCATCACCTGACGCCACACCGCCGCGTCAGCTACCTGGCCCTCCTCGACCGCGTCCTCGCACCTGGCGGCCATCTCGCACTCACCAGCTTCGCCGCCGGCGAGGCGGGAATGGGGTCGGAACTCACCGACGCGGACTTCTACCGTGAACGCGAGTTGCAGGGCGGTCTCGCCTACACACCCGAATCGCTGCGCCGGATCTTCTCCGACCTGGTAGAGGTCGAACTGCGCCGCATGCGTGAGGAACCACCTGAGTCAGCACTGTTCGGCGTGACGTTCCTGTGGACCGCGTTGTTCCGCCGGACGATGTAGCGGCGGATCAGGCCTCCCCTGGCCTCGGCCCGGTCCGCGACCCGGCGGCACGGGCTCGACGGCGTGGCCGTAGCTCCCGCCCAGGGCCGGCCGAGTGCGCAGGCCAGGAGCCCGAGGACGCCGGAGAGGGTGGGGAACGCGGCGGTGTCGCGCTCGTTGAAGTGACTGTGCGTGCCCCACGACTGGAGAGGTCCGGTCAGGCGCAGGAGCAGGCCCTCACCATGTGTGCACAGCGGTGGCGGGTCCTCGGGTGTGGTGGGTAGGACGTTCTCCGACAGGTGGAGGGAGACGCGCTCACCGATGCGGCGGGTACGCGGGGCGGCCTGGTCGATGTGGCGTTCGAAGTCGGTGCGTGCTGCCCGCTTCCAGGACTGGCTATTTCGGCCTTGGTGGATGCTGTGCGCGCAGGAACTCGCGGTCGGCGCCGAACAGACCGAAGGCGCTCACCAGCTCGTACCAGCCCTGGTCGGCGCGCTCGACGAGGCGCGGCGCGTCGTGGTCGAGGTAGGCGTCACGCCGGCCCGGCCCGGGGCCGCAGCTGACCGCCATGCCTATGGCGAACGCCGGCAACGCATGCTCCGGAACCCCGAACCGGGCCCGGAGCGGTCGTCCGTTAACCGGTGGCGTCGGCGGCCGTGCGCGGGGAGGGTGGGTGCATGGCTGCTTCCTCCTCCTCTTCCCCTTCTTCCTCCTCGCCTTCCTCCGACGCGGCGAACACCCGTGACCGGGCGGCCGTCGAGCAGTTGATGGGGCGGGCGTTGCCACAGGAGTGGCCGTCCGCCGCGCTGCCCGCGGGCAGTCGGGTCGTCGTGGTCCGTGATCCGGGCTGGGACGGGCCCTGGCGGAACGAGTTCCTGGGAACGATCGACGGCATGGGCGCGCCCGAGCCCGTCGAGCGCCCTCGTGCGCGGGCCGGCGAACTGGCCTACTGGGTCACCTTCGACGAGCCGCAGTACGACGGTGACGGGGACGGCCCGTACCGCAAGGCCTTCATCTGGGACCGGTACCTGCGGCCCGCCCCGTGAGGCGGGCTTCGTCCGTCCGGTGGGGCCCGGCGGCAGGAGCCTGCCCGCCGGGCCCGGCCCCGTCCCTCAGCCCGCCTGGGCGAGCGGCGGAGCCGCCGCGCCGGTCGACGCGAGGCGCTCGCGCAGGGCCGCGCGGTCCGGTTTGCCGGCCGCCGTCAGCGGCAGCTCGGCGATCAGGAGCAGCCGCTCGGGGTGCTTGTTCCGTTCCAGCCCGCGCCGGATGAGGTGTTCGCCGAGCGAGGCGAGGGTGAGGGGCTGCCCGCCGCGCGGCACCACGCAGGCCGCCAACCGCTCCCCCATCAACGGGTCCGGGACGCCGACGCAGGCCACGTCGCGGACCTGCGGGTGCGCGGTGAGTTCGCGTTCCACCTCCGCCGGGCTGATGTTGGCGCCGCCGCGGATGACGATGTCCTTGAGGCGGCCGACGATGTGCAGGACGCTGTCGGAGTCGAGGTACCCGAGGTCACCGGTGCGGACCCAGCCGTCGGGCGTACGGTAACGGGCGTCCAGGTCGGGCGCGCCCACGTAGCACAGCGGGGTCATCGGGCCGCGCGAGATGATCTCGCCGACGGCGCCGTCGGGCAGCGGTTCGTGCGTGTCCGGGTCGGCGATGCGGATCTCGGCGACGCGGGGGTCGGGATGGCCGGCGACGACCCCGGATCCGTCGGTGGGCGGCACCGTGTTGGCGAGCCCGGTGTGGCAGTTGACGCCGTCGGCGGAGCCGTACAGGTTCACCACGGGGCAGCCGAAGGCCTTGGCCGCGGCGGCCGCGGTGGTCTCGTCGAGCGGCGCGCCGCCGAGGACCAGTGCGGTGGGGGCGGGCAGCTCCTCGTCCGTCCCGTCGAGGCGTTCGAGCATCATGCGGACCATCGTGGGTACGCCGAGGATGTGCGTCGGCCGGTGTGCGCGCACCGCCTCGATCGCCGCTTGCGGGGTGAAGTGGTCCAGCAGGACGAGGGTGCCGCCGTGCCGGGCCAGGGTGACGGCGGTGCCGTTGGACCCGAAGGCGGAGGCCAGCGGTACGAGGAACAGGCAGCTCGGCGGGGTGCGGTCCGGGATGAGGGAGGCGAGGAAGTTCCCGCGTCCGCCGGCCAGCGCGTTGTGGGAGTACGCGATCATCTTCGGCTCGGCCTCGGAGCCCGAGGACACCAGGATGCGTGCGGCGCTGTCGGGGTCGGGCCGGGCGGGGACGAATCCGCTGGGGTCGGACCGCAGCAGCCCTGACAGGTGAATCGTTCCTTCGGGCGCGACCGGCCCCGCCGCGATGACGTGGCGCAGGTTCGGGAGCGACCCGGCGAGCGTGCTCAGGTCGGCCGCGTGCCGGAACTCCCGGTGCTCGGTGGCCGCGATGACGGCGACGGCCTCGGCGCGGCGCAGCAGGCACTCGGCTTCGAGGACGCCCCGGCCCACCGGGAACGGGAGCGCGATCGCGCCGAGCGCGGCGAGCGCCAGATCGGCGATGACGGCGAAGCGGTTGTTGGGGAGTTGCACTCCGACCACGTCGCCCGGGCCGATCCCGAGTTCCCGCAGGCCGGTGGCCAGACATCGGACCTTGCGGTCCAGCGCGGTGTAGCAGAGCTTGCCCTTGGCGTCGAGGACGGCCGTGCGGTGCAGGTCGGCGATCTGGCGGGCCCGGAAGAGGCTGTAGAGGTCGAGGTCGGGGCAGGTCCCGTCGACCACCCAGGACCGGCGGAGTTCGGCGGGCAGCAGGTCGTGCAGGACGAGCCTGTCGGCGGTCATACGAAGCTCCAGGGGTCGGGGACTGCGGGGGCGCCGTGCGCGTCGCGGCTGATCGAGCCGCTGAAGCGCGGATCGTGGTGCAGGTCGGACAGCTCGGTGGTGACCGCGGTCGCGCTCAACCCGTGCTCGTGCAGCCGGGCCAGGGCCTCGGTCGTGGACAGGCCGACCAGGTCGTGGAGGGCCGCGGGGTGGGCGTCGGCGTCGGCCGGCGCGAGCCAACCGTCCGCCGTCGGCAGCGGGAGTCGGAATCCGGCCGGCCGCCGGGGGTTCTCGCCGCGGGCCGCCCTGCGCAGGGCGGGGGCGGTCAGTGTGTCCGCCGCGCCGAGCAGGGAGGAGTCCACCCGCACGCCGTGGCCGGTGCGTTCGCGCAGCAGCAGCCCGGCAAGGACGGCCTCGGCGCCGAGCAGTCCGCCCAGTACGTCGAGCAGGGTCATCAGCGAGGGCGCCGGGGCCTCGCCCTCGGGGCGGACGGCCTCGCCGACGCCCGTACGGGCCTGGACCATGAAGTCGGTGCCCATGGGAGCGTCCTCGATCCGGTCGGCCCAGCCGCTGGTGTACGCGTAGACGAGCGCGGGATTGACCCGTGCGAGGTCCGCGCCGTCCAGGCCGAGCTCCGCTGCCTTGCCCGGCGCCCAGTTGTGCAGGAAGACGTCGGCCCCGGCGGCCAGCTCCCGCAGCCGCCGGCGGTCGGCCTCGCTCTTGATGTCGATCTCGACGGCCCGCTTGCCCCGGTTGAGGGCGAGCCAGCGCGCCGAGATCCCGGAGCAGGCCGGGGGCATGCCGCGCAGCGGGTCGCCGCCCGGCGGCTCGATCCGGATCACGTCGGCGCCGAGGAGCCCGAGCAGATGCGCGGCGAGCGGTGCCTGGATGCGGCGGCCCGCCTCCAGTACGGTCAGCCCGGCCAGCGGCCCGCCGGAGTGTGCCGCGCCGGGCAGCCGGTGCGACCGGGCGGTGAGACGTCCGGTGGCCGACGGGGCCAGGGACCAGGGGGCGGCGCCGTCGTGTTCCGCCGCCCGTTCGGCGAGCGGGCGCAGGGCGCACACCTCGGTGCCGTAGGCGGCCGCGGCCCGGCGGATCCGTTCCCAGGAGTGGGCCCGGGCCGTGAGGTGGAGGGCCACCGGGAAGGGGGCGCAGGCGGTGGCGTAGCGGAACTGGAAGGGCCGCCAGCCGGCCCGCAGGGCGTCCGCGGGCGCCTCGAGTGCCTTCCAGAAGGCCGCCCAGGCTCCCGGGTCGAGTGTCTCCAGTTCGAAGAGGACACCGTCGGCCGAGGTGAACGGAGGTCCTCCGGGCGCGAGTTCGGCGGCCTCGCCCTCGTCGGCCCCGGCGGCGGCGAGGTACTGGGAGACCGCGAGCAGGCCCGCCCGGTCCGCACCGGTGGTGACCGCGCGGGCGGCGCCGCCACGGGCCTGGCCCACGAGCGTCGCGAGCAGCCCTTGCACGGCCAGGACCCCGGTGGCGGTGGCCGCGTAGTCGACGCCGAGGCCGCGCGGGCCGCCGTCGCGCCGGCCGTGCACGGCCATGATGCCGGTGGCGGCCTGCACCGTGGCCTCGTCGGTGAGCCCGCTCGCGGGATCCGCCCAGGTGGCGGTCGCGTGCGCCGGGTCGAAACCGCCGCCCGTGAGCGTGGTGCCGCCGGTGGGCGAGCCATCGGTGCCGGCGGCGGTGCCGGTGGAGGCGCCCTCGTGTGCGGGGCGGTCCGTCCGTGCGCCGAGCAGCCTCAGGTGGTCGGCGATGACGCTCGTGATCTGCGGGGGCCCCGAGGTGTCGAAGCGCAGTGTGTCGAGCGGCCGGACCGTCTGCGTGGTTGCTGGTGACGCCATGCCTCTCCTCTCCTGGCGCGGCGGTGGCCTGCGCCCGGGTCTTGCCGAATGTGGGGAACCCGGGAGCGTCCGCACCCGACCAGTTCCACGGACAGGGAGTCGGTCGGCCGTTCCCTCGAGTTCCCGGGAATGAGGAGGAAAGAAGTGACGGATCCAGGCACGGACCACAACTCGGACGCACAACGGACCGCAGGAGCAGCTGAGATGAGGGGGCGCATCGACCGGTTCGTCCGATCCCGGGTGATCCCCCGGGAGGCGCTGCTGGACGGCGGTGGGCCCGCGGCGGCCGAGGCACTGGCCGAACTACGCGGCCAGGCACAGGAAGAGGGCCTGTGGGCGCTGCCGCTCCCCGAGGAACTGGGCGGCGGCGGGCTCGGGTTCCGCGCGTACGCCGAACTGGCCGAGGTGGAGGGGGCCAGTGACCACGGTCCGGCCGCGCTGGGATCCGCCCCGCTGCTCGACGTGACGATGCTGGCGCGACACGGGGGGACCGCGGTCCGCGAGGCGTACCTGAAGCGGCTGGTCGCCGGGGAGATACGGACCTGTTACGCCATGACCGAGCCGGACGTCCCCGGCACCGATCCCTTCCGGACCGGTACCCGGGCGGAGCGCGGGCCGGACGGCAGTTGGGTGGTCACCGGCCGCAAGTGGTTCACCTCGGGCGTCGCGGGCGCCGACCTGGTGACGGTCATGGCCCGCACCGGCGGGGCCCCCGGCGATCGCGAGGGGCTGTCGCTGCTGCTCGTGCCCACCGCGTCGGCCGGGTTCCGCGTCGTACGCGAACTGCCCGTCCTCGGTACGGGCGGCCAGTACGAGATCGAATTCGCCCGGGTACGGGTCCCGGCCGACCATCTCCTCGGCGAGCCCGGGGACGCGCTCACCATCGCCGGTGAGCGGCTGCGGCTCGGCCGTACGCTGCGCTGCCTGCGCTGGCTCGGCCAGGCCCAACGGGCCTTCGACCTCATGTGTGAGCGGGCCGCCACCCGCCACGGGTCCCGAGGGCCCCTCGCCGACCAGCAGCTGATCCAGAGTCACGTCTTCGACGCGCTGCTCGCCCTGCGCACCACCCGCCCCTTGGTGCACGAGGCGGTGGCGCTGATCGACGCCGGGCGGGACGCGCGGACGGAGGTGGGGCTCGCCAAGGTCGCCGCCGCGCGCATGCTCCAGCAGGTCGCGGACTCCGCCATCCAGGTCCACGGCGCCGCCGGTCTCGGCCCGGACACCCCGCTGCCCGGACTCTTCCGCACGGGCCGGGCCGCCCGCGTCCTCGACGGCCCGGACGAGCTGCACATCTCCTCGGTGGCCCGCCGGGTCCTGCGCGGGTACGGGCGGGACGGCAGCGGCAGCGGCCGAAGCAGCGGCAGCGGCAGCGGCAGCGGCCCGGAGTGAACCGCTACACGCGGGTGATGTCGACGACCCCGTGCACGGCGGCGAGGCCGAGCGCCAGGAAGAAGTCGCCCCAGACGAGCTCGTGCCGGACGGCCAGCCCCTTCCCCGCGTCGTAGCAGCCGTCCAGCAGCATCCCGGGCGGTCGCCCGGAGCCCGGTCCGGTGACGTGGCCCTCCGCGAGCCGGCGGAGGATCGCCTCGGCCCGGTACGCGTACCCGGCCGCCCGGGGGCCGGGCACCCGGGCGAGTTTCAGCAGGGCGACGGCCGTGATCGCGGCGGCCGAGGTGTCGAGCGGCCCGTCCGGGCGGCCGGCGTCGGCCGGCGGGACGAGTCCGGCGGCCGGGAACTCGCCGCCCGCCGGCAGGAGTTGACCCACCAGGAGGTCCGCCGCTCCGCCGAGCCGGGCGGCCGGGCCGGGTAGGGCCAGGTCCGGGCGCAGCAGGGCGTCGGCCACCGCCAGGAGCAACCAGGCGCGGCCCCGGCTCCAGCCCGGCGGCGGGTCCGGGCAGGGCTGCCAGCCCGCGACCGCGTCGAAGGTCAGGGCAGGAATCAGCGCTCCGGGGTTCGCGGCGAGGCAGAGTTCGAGGTGGCGGTGGAGGTGGGCCGCGGCCACGGCGGCGCCCTGCGGTCCGGCTCCGGCCAGCAGGGGTACGGTCCCCGGCACGCCGTCCACGCGGGCGAGCAGACGGGGCCCGCCGAGCGCGTCCCCCCAGGGTACGAGCCCGAGTTCGCGGTCGTAGGCCGACAGCACGGCCCGTGCGCCGAGGCCCTGGAGCTCGGTGGCCCCGGCCTCGTCCCCGGCCGGAGCGGTCCCGTACCAGAGGATCAGGCCGCGGGTGGCGGTGTCGGCGCGCACCCACGGTGCGAGCCGGGCCGTGCACGCGGCGGCTGCGCGCCGGTCGGCGGCGTCGCCGGTGTACCGGGCCCGCAGCCACAGCAGCCCGGCCCAGAACCCGCCGGTCCACGAACCGCGGCCGGTGGTCGTCCACCGGCCGTCGGCCGGCTCGGCGTACAGCGGGAAGCGCGGGCCGACCTCCTCGGCGGTCACCGCCACCCGTGCCATGACGGACTCGAGGGCCGGGCCGAGCCCGGCGCCGCCCGCGCTCATGCCACGCCCGCCCGCCGGTCCCGTACGGCCCACAGGACCGCGACGGCCGCCGCCGCCGCGAACTCCGCCGCGACCAGCAGCCAGCCCGGCCCGTACCGGCCGCTCTGCGCGAGCAGGCCGAAGAGGGGCGGGCCCACCGCGAATCCGCCGAAGAACCCGGCCGCGACCAGCGCCGAGTCCTGTCCGGCGCGGCCGGGGGCGGCCCGTTGCATGACCAGCACCATCGAGACGGCGTTGCCGGAGACGGCGAAGACGCCGACGGCGATCGCGCCGACCCACACCAGCGGGGCGGCCAGCAGGGCCGCCGCCAGCAGGACCGCCGCGCACAGCGCCCCGCAGGCCAGCCACCCCGGGAGCCACTCGGCCCGCCCGGGCCGGGCGGCCTTCGACCATCCGACCCGGCCCGCGATCCCCGCGACGCCGAGTACGGCGACCAGGGCGGCCGCCGCCGTCGGGCCCATACCCAGGCGCTGCGCGCCGAAGAGGGCGAGGTAGGTGTTGACCGAGGCGATGCCGGCGCCGAGGAACAGCGAGAACACCGCGAGCCAGGCCACCATCCCCCGCGGTACGAGCGCCGTACGGGGCCCCGCGGGCGGCGGGGCGGGGTCGGCGGGCAGGACGCGTAGCGCCCACAGCCCGGCGAGCAGGGCGGCGCCGGCGCCGGTCCAGACGGCGCCCCGCCAGCCGATGCCGCCCGCGAGCAGCGCGAGCGGCAGTCCGGCCGCGAAGGCGCCGAGCTGGACCCCGGACTGCTTGAGCCCGGTCACCGCACCCCGCCGGGCGGGCGGGACGGCGCGCAGCACGGCCTTGTTGGTGGCCGGGTTGGCCAGCGCCTGGGGTACGCCGCCCAGGGCGACGGCACCGAGCAGCAGACCGGCGCCGGGCGCGGCGCCGATCAGGGAGAGGGCCGCGGCGGAGAGGATCAGCAGGACCACCAGGGAGCGTCGCGGTCCGATCCGGTCGACGATCCGGCCGCCCGCCGGGGACAGGACGGCGGCGGTCCCGAAGCCGATCGTGGTCGTCAGCCCCAGTACGGCCGGGGACACGCCGAGTTCGGTGACCAGGCGCGGGCCCAGCGCCCCGAGGAGGAACAGCTGCAGCATCGAGAACGCCATGGCGCAGGTGAGCAACGCGGTCAACTGCCGCCCGGCGCCCGCGTCCTGCTGCGTCGGCGAGGCGGTCGCCGCGCTCGCCGCCGTCGCCCTCGCCGTCCCTCTCTCCGGCAGCCTCGCCGCCCCTTCCGCCGTCACGAAGTCTCCCTTCCCAGGACGTTGAACTCTTCGACCGAGCGGGTAGGCAGTCGGATGGAGCGGCGGGCAGGTTCCCTCCCTCCGTTGTGCCCTGCACCACACGAGGCGGGCGACCCGGCCCTGACAGGCCGGGACGCGGGAACTTGTCCGGAAGTGCGCACCCTGATGTGCGGCTCGGGAGGCCGGTGCAAGGATGAGCCCTCCATGAACCCGGTCCGCTGTTTGCGAGCGCTACGGGCTGCGATGTTCGCAGCCCTATGTGTGCTGCTCGCGGCGACCGGACACCTGCTCATGTCCGGTGCGCCGGTGCCCTGGTGGGCCTTGTCCGTCGCCTTCCCCGGCACTGCGGCGACGGCCTGGGCCCTGGCGGAACGTGAACGCGGGCTGCTCGCCGTGACGACGGCGGCCGTCGCCGTCCAGGCGGTGCTCCACGCCGGTTTCACTCTGTCCCAGTCACTCGTCGGGCCGGCAGCGCCGACCGGATCCGGGCAGATGTCCTCGATGGCGCCGATGGCGGGGATGGCGCGGCCGCCCGGCGTCGGGATGCCGGCGGCCACCGCCCACACGCACCACGCCATGCACGGGGCGACGGACACCGCGTCCGCCATGACCGGTGCGACCGGCGTGTCACTGTCGGCCGGTGTGCACGAGGCGGGCGCCATGTCTGCGGCCGGCATGCTGGCCGCGCACCTGCTGGCCGCCGTGCTGTGCGGGCTGTGGCTCGCCCACGGCGAGCGGGCCGTCTTCCGCGTGGTGCGCGCCGTCGCCGGGCGCCTGTGGACTCCGCTGCGGCTGCTGCTCCGTACGGCGGTGCCCGCGCACCGGCCGCCCGTCCGCATCCGCCGCCGGCGCCGAAGCCGCGCGCCGCGCCGGCTCTTCCTCGTCCACGCCATCACCTCGCGGGGTCCGCCGGCGGGAACCGCTGTCCTCTGACAGCTGGTTCCCCGAGCCGCGTCCGCGACCGCTTTCGCACCCGCACACCGCGCCTCGGGCCTCGGGCCTCGGCCATGCCTTCCGGCGTGCCGCACCCCTCACCGGCCCCGCCGCTCGTGGCGCCGGACTCCCTTTGCCCGTAAGGACCTTGTGGCGATGACTGCTGCCCTGACGACCCCCTCCATCACCTCTTCCTGTACCGCCGGCGACCGGCCGGCCCGGCGCACCCCCGACTCCGACGCGGCGGTGACCCGGCTGGCGCTGGACGCCCGCGACGGCGATCCCGTGAAGACCGACCGGTTCGTGCGCGCGCTCCACCGCGACGTCTGGCGCTACGTGGCCTACCTCAGCGCCGACACCCAGGCGGCCGACGACCTCACCCAGGACGTCTTCCTCCGTGCGCTGGCGAGCCTGCCCCGGTTCGAGGGCCGTTCCTCGGCGCGTACCTGGCTGCTGTCCATAGCCCGTCGCACGGTCGTGGACAGCCTGCGCCACGCGGCCGCCCGGCCCAGACTCTCGGACCGCTGCGACTGGCAGACGGCGGCCGAGCAGACCCAGCCGTACGACGTGCCGGGCTTCGAGGACGGCGTCGCCCTGGCGGAACTTCTCGCCGTGATCCCGTCCGAGCGTCGGGAGGCCCTGGTCCTGACCCAGTTGCTGGGCCTGTCGTACGCCGAGGCGGCCACGGCCGTCGGCTGCCCCATCGGAACGGTGCGCTCCCGGGTCGCCCGCGCCCGTACCTCGCTGATCGCGCTCCTGACGGACACCCGGACGACCGAGCCGGCGCCGGAGCCCCCGGCGCCGCGGCACGATCGGGCCGGAGAGCGGATGCTCACCGCGGCGGCGCTCGCCTGAGCCGGTAGGCGCGCGAGCGGACGTATTCATAGGAGAGGGAGGGCTGCGGGCGCCGTGTGCGCCCGCAGCCCTCCCACGTCACGCCTACGCGACGAACAGGCTTACCTGGTACGGAAGTTGTGGTGACGGTTCCACACGCCGACGGGTGAGCCGCTGAGGCCTTCGAGCGGTCCGTGCGAGGCATGGCGGGCACGCGGGAAGACCATGGCGGCATGCGGGCAGGGCCGGACGGCACGTGGGCATGACGGGGTAAGACGGCACCACGCGGCCGAACGTGCGGGCGCGCCGCAAGATATCAGCCTTCCGCGGAGTCGCCGGGATGTTTGTCCGATGGTGATGTCCTACGGCCTCGGCGCCGCGCCCGGCACTAGCGTCCCGTGACACCCCGGGAATGCGGGTGCGCACCGCACAGTTCGTGCGGACCCTCCTGCCCCGCCACCCCCTCCCGGCCCTTGGAGCGAGGAGGCACAGTGCCGTCATTGCGGCGGAGATCCATCAGCAGTTTGTCGGTGGCCACGCGATACACGATCGGAAGCGGCCTGGTCATCACCGCCCTTGCCCTCACCCTGATCGCGCTTCTGATACCCGTGGACAGCTTCGGCAGCCGACCCGCGGCCGCCGTTGCGGGTCCGGCGGGCGACGACGACGGCGGCGGAACGTTGAGCACGGCCTACGGACCGCTGACCGCCGCGGACCGGGACTTCATCCGTAAGGTCCGGCTCGCCGGGCTCTGGGAGCTGCCGGCAGGCCGCCAGGCCCAGCAGCGCGGTTCGAAACCCGCGATCAAGACGGCCGGTCAGCACCTCATCGACGGCCACACCGAGCTGGACCGACAGGTCATCCAGGTCGGCCAGGCCCTCGGTGTCGATCTGCCCAACCAGCCGTCCGCACAGCAGCAGGACTGGCTGGGCCAGATGAACCGTGCACGCGGAGAGGAGTACGAGCGACTGTTCGTGCAGCTGCTGCGTCGCGCCCACGGAAAGGTGTTCGCGCTGCTGGCCGGGATTCGGGCCCAGACCCGCAACTCCATGGTCCGAGCCCTCGCCACGTCCGCCAACGCCACGGTTCTGGACCACATCACGGTCCTCGAAGACACCGGACTCGTCGACTTCGACGCGCTCTCTGACAATGTCCAACCGACGAAGTGAAGTGATCGCATGAGTAAAAAGGGACACAAACGCCCAAGGCTGTCGAACAAGGTCCTGGGCGTGATCTCCGCGCTCGTCCTGGGCGGTGGCGGGGTCGCCGTCGTCGCCGGGAACGCGTCCGCCGGCCAGAACGATCGGGCGATACAGACGATCGACTGCCCCGACGTGGGAGAGAAACTCACCGCGGTCCCCGACCAGGCCAAACCCGAGGTCGACGCGAACCTCGCCAAACTGGACGACCAGGTGGCCGACGCGTACAAGAAGCTCGCGGCCGGCCAGGCGAAGGGCAACGCCCTCCTCGGCGACCTGAAGCAGAAGCGCGACCAGACCATCAAGGGCATGAGCGACGCGATGGGCCGGGCGGGCCAACCTCCCGCGGACATCAAGTCGTTGAGCGCGTGCACGATGAAGGACGCACCCGCCGCGGACGCGGCCGACGCCAAGGTGGACGCCGCGAGCAAGGGCGAGCAGGGCGCGGTCGCCCAGGCCGCCGCGCAGAAGGGTGGTCCGTCGAAGAACGACTTCGTCAACATCACCAAGATCAAGCCGAACGTCCGCAATCCCCAGCAGGCGGGGAACGCCTCGAAGGGCTCCTTCACCTCGCAGTGCGGCCGCAACGAGAACGCCCACTTCAACCCCGACAACGTGATCGTCGCCCCCGGCGTCTCCAACGGCGCCCACCACATGCACGACTACGTGGGCAACAAGACCACCGACGCGTTCTCCACGAACGACAGCCTCGCCGCGTCCGGCACCACCTGCGGCAACGGGGACCAGTCCGCCTACTACTGGCCCGTGCTGCGCTTGCGTGACGGCAAGGTGGAGAAGGACGCCAAGGCCCCCGGCGGTGGCCAGGACGCCAATGTCGGCACCATCCTCAAGCCGAAGCAGGTCTCGATCACCTTCAAGGGCAGCCCCGTCGGCAAGGTCACGGCGATGCCCCGCTTCATGCGCATCATCACCGGTGACGCCAAGGCCTTCACCAACGGCAACGCCAACGCCAACGCCTCGTGGAGCTGCACGGGATTCGAGAACCGTCAGCTGAAGGACAAGTACCCGGTCTGCCCGAAGGGCAGTGACGTGGTGCGCACCTTCAATTTCCAGAACTGCTGGGACGGCAAGAACGTCGACAGCGCCAACCACCGGACGCACGTGGCCTTCGCGGACAAGAACGGCCGCTGCCCGAACGGCTTCAAGGCCATTCCGCAGCTGGTGATGCGCCTCACCTACGGGGTGGCGCCCGGTGCCCGGATCGCGGTGGACAGCTTCCCCGAGCAGCTCCACAAGCCGGCGACCGACCACGACGACTTCATCAACGTGATGTCGAACGGCCTGATGAACAAGGCCGTGAACTGCATCAACAACGGGCAGAACTGCCGCTGACCCCCGCAGCGGGGGCTCCCCCTCCGCTCCCGGGCCGGACGCCCTCTCCCCCATCCCCCGCGTCCGGCCAGGGCCAGGTGTTGGCCCGAAGCCGACTTCGGGCGAACACCGCACGTATATGTACGCCGCCGCCGAGTCCCGGCGGCGTACGCATGACACGAGAGCGGCCGGACGGCGTGCCCCCCACGGGCACGGCGCCGGCCGCACGGCGTGGCGCACGACACGACGCCGGCCGCACCGCGGGCCGCGACCGACGGCTCACCGCACCACACGGTGCCCGACCCGACGGCGTACCGCACGACACGGTGCCCGTACCGACGGCGTACCGCCCGACACGGCGCCCGACCCGGCGGCGCAGACAGGACATGACGGTCCAGTGACAGACACACGAAACAGCCCGGCCCGGCCCCGTGACAGGGGGCCGGGCCGGGCTGTTCGTGACTCAGAGGCCGTTGACGCGAGCCATTCGTCCGACAACCACGGGGGTGAAGTCGGCTTGGATGACGCGGGCGGCCCTGCGGCCCACCCGGGAGTGCTGACGCCGGACCTGGGCCATCAGCCGGCGGCTGCGCAGCGCCATCTCCAGCTCGAACCGGGTACGGGGGTCACGCAGGCCGGTCCCGAAGAGCTTCTCCAGCTGACGCATGCGGTACCGCACGGTCTGCGGGTGCACACTCAGCGCCTTGGCGGCCTCGGGGGCTCCGCCGCCCTCCAACCAGGCGAGCAGTGTCACCTCCAGGCGCTCGCTCTGGCGGGGGGTCAGGTCGGCCAGCGGTCGCAGCCACCGGGCGGCCAGCGCGTGGGCCAGGGGCTCGTCCTGAAGGAGCAACAGGGTCGAGAGGTGGTCGTCCACGAAGACGGGCCTGGCCTCCACACCGGGACGGGCCGGTGTCAGCGCGGCCAGGCGCAGGGCCCAGCGCAGCGAGGAGGCCGTGTCGCGCAGCGGTACGGCGTGTCCCACGGCCGCGAACCGGCCGCGCAACAGGTGTTCCAGCGGGGCGCGGGTGTCCGGTTCGGGACTGGGGACGAGCAGGCACGGACGGCCCGCGAACATGCCGACGAGGCAGTGGTCCAGTGCGGCGGCGAGCTGCTGGGTCTCGCCGGGCGTGGCGGGCACGATGGCCCGGACGGCGAGCGGGAGAGGCCAGCCGGCCGCCTCCGCGAGCTCGCTGAGGGACATCTCGGATGCGTCCCTGTCATCGGTGAGGGTCTTGAAGAGGTCGTGCCGCGCCCGATCGATCTCGCGGACGCCTTCGTGCCGAGCCTCGTGCCGGCTCTCCTGCCGGGCTTCGCGCAGGCCTTCGTTGCGTACTTCGCGCAGACCCTGACGATGCCCTTCGCGGAGGCCCTCGTCGCGGGCCTCGGTACGGGCCTCGTTGCGGGCCTCACGAAGACCTTCGTGCCGGCCCTCGTGCGTGACCTCGCACTCGTGCCTGGCCGCGATCCCGACTTCGATCTCGTGCTCGACCTTGCTGTCGAACTGGCTCTCGATCTTGACCTGGTTCTCGATCTCGTCCTCGCTCTCGGCCTGTTCATCATGCGCGTCCGGTGCTTGTTCCCGGGGCTGTTCCTGGTAGCCGAGGACGGTGAGGAGAGCCTCTTCCACCCGCTGCCGGAACAACTCGTCATCAATGGCATCGTTGTCATCGATAAGTGCGGAAAATTCCGGAATTCCATGCAGAAGCTCCTCCACTATCTCGGCGGCCAGCGAGGGCAGTTCCCTACGCAGGACGCGCGTCCACTCGCCACGTGGGCGGGACCAGATGCGGTTCAGAAGTTCACACATCGTTTTCCTCGTTCGTGCCGGGGTGAGGCTTGTCCGGGGAAGAGGCGACAAGCCCGCCGAGGTTGCCTCCGACGTCAACATCCTTGTCTGACGTAGAAGTTGCGGCCCTCGTACTCCCTCCTTGAGAGGTCCGACCACTTACGGTCCCGCCGTTTTACCTTGTTTTTACCGTCAGGGACGCGTAAGTGACGGGCGGCGCGGTGGCCTGTCGCAACCTCCGCTGGAGGGGAATCTTCCGGTGTTGTTCGATGCGTCGGAGACGCGGTGCGAGAAATTATCACGTTTCGATAAAACCTGTGGAGCTGCTGTGCAGCTCCACGATGCTGCTGCACTCCGGCCCCAAGTTCCCTCGGCCGGCGCGGAGTTTCACAGCGCTGCCGGGCACGACGACAACGACCCCCGGGTACCGAGCGCCAGGTGGAGTGCTCGGAGCCCAGGCGCACAGGAGAACTGGATGCCCCTGCCCCAGCCTCATCTGCCCAGCTCACACAGGGCCCGCCGCAAGAGCCGCCACGCTGTGGCCGCGGCTTCCGCGGCCGGACGGAGGGCCGTCCGGCGGCCCTCCCTCCTCCCCAGGGACGGCAGGCTGAGCCCCGGCGTGCTCTGCGCCGTCGGCGCGGCCATCGTGGCCGTCACCGTGGCCGCCCGAGCGGGCGCCTTTACCCAACTATGGGCGTTCCTCGACTTCGGGGCGGGCGTGCTCTCGCTCGTCTCGCTCACGGCCACCGTCCTATGGGGACTGGCCGCGACCGACCGGGTCATCCTCGGTTCGGGCCACCGGCTGCTCGCCCAGGGCGCGCACCGCGGCCTCGCCGTGTCAGGGCTCGGTTTCCTCGCCCTGCACATCTGGGTCAAGGTCGCGGGACAGCGCACGACCGCGACTTCCGCGCTCGTGCCGTTCACGGACGTCACGCGGCCCGTCCTGGTCGGGCTCGGCAGCCTGGCCGGATACCTCTTCATCGCGGTGGCCATCTCCGGTGCGGTGCGCAGCGTGTTCAACACCCGGCGCGGCTCCGCGTGGTGGCGGGCTCTGCACTTCGGCGCGTATCCGGCCTGGGGTGCCTCACTGGTGCACGGCCTGAAGTCGGGTCGCGCCGCCGACACCTGGGTCACGGTGGCCTACGGGCTCTGCCTGCTCGGCATCGTGGGCGTGCTCGTGCTCCGGGTCAGGACCCGGGTCCTCGACGCGGCCTCCCTTCCGCCCGTCCCCCAGCCCGTGGCACAGACTCCGATCAAGGGCGGCGTGCCCCGGCAGCGGCGCTCCTCGCGTCCGGCGGCGGCCGCCGTGACCGCGAGTTCGCCCCAACCGCCCCGGCCCGACCAACCGCCCCGGTTCGACCGGCCGCCCCAGCTCGACCAACCGCCGCGCACCGCCGTCTACTCACCGAGCCGCGCCGGCAGGGCCGCCGACGACGAGACGCTCATCAGCCGGGATCAGTGGCTGTGAGCGGCCTCCCACGCCCCAGCCTCGGCTGTGTGGGCGCGCCCCGGCTGCTGGCCGGGCTCGACCAGGCCGCGCGGCTCGACCGCGTGGCCCATTTGACGACACACGGCCAGATGCCCCGCTACCGGCCGGAGGAGCTCGTCGACCTCGCCGACAACATCGACCTCCGCGGTCGCGGCGGCGCGGGGTTCCCCTTCGCCAAGAAGCTGCGCGCCGTCATGCGCTCGGCGCGCGCCGGGGACGGACAGACCGCCGTCGTCGTCAACGGCAGTGAGGGAGAGCCGAGTTGCCTCAAGGACACCGCACTCCTGCTGCACACCCCCCATCTGGTGCTCGACGGCGCCCTGCTGGCCGCGGCCGCGTTGAACTCCGAGGACGTCGTGGTGGGCGTCACCCGGGGGGACGTGGAACAGTCGCTGCGGGAGGCCGTCGCGGAACGCGGCCCGGCGGGCCGCCGGGTGCAGATCACCCGGCTCCCCGAACGATTCGTCACCGGCGAGAGCACGGCGCACGTGAACGGTCTGAACGGCGGCCCGACGCTGCCTTCCGGACAGAAGGTGCGCACCAGTGACCGAGGCCTGAACGGGGTACCCACCCTGTTCTCCAACACCGAGACCTTCGCCCAGCTGGCCGTCGCCGCCCGGCTCGGCGCACTCGACTTCCGCGCGACCGGCCTGCCCAGCGAGCCGGGCACCATCATGCTGACCATCGCGGGCACCACGGCCGTCGAGACACCGAGCGGGGCCGCGCTCTCCTACATCCTGGAACTGTGCGGAACCGATCCGGGCCAGGGCGTGCTGGTCGGCGGCTATCACGGCAAATGGCTCGATCCGGCGTCCGCGCGCGCCGCCGAGATCTCCCGCGAGTCCCTCGACCGGCTCGGCGCGCGACTGGGGGCGGGGGCCGTGCTGCCGCTACCCATGGACACCTGCCCGGCCGGCGAAGTGGCACGCGTGACCCGCTGGATGGCGAAGGAGTCGGCCGGCCAGTGCGGCCCCTGCGTACGCGGGCTGCCCGCCATGGCCGACGTACTGGACGATGCCATTCGGGGTGGGGGAAGACCCGCCCTGGAGATGCTGGAGCTCCGTATGAAGGCGGTGCTCAAACGCGGCGCGTGCAGCCATCCGGACGGCACCTCGGCCTTCGTCGCCTCCGCGCTGCGCACCTTCCCCGACGAGTTCCGGGACCACGCGCTCGGCAGCGGCTGCGGCCGGCGGGTGCTGGGCGCCCTTCCGCTGCCCGAGGACGAGGAGAGTCCGGAGCGACTGTTGGTCGACTGGACCCTGTGCAAGGGCCACGGGCTGTGCGTGGACGTCCTGCCCGATGTGGTCCGCCTCGACCTGGACGGCTTCCCCGCGGAGGCGTCCATGGCCGTACCCCGCCAGTTGCGGCAGAAGGCGCAGCGCGCCGTGCGCCGCTGCCCGGCCCTCGCGCTGCGCATCCAGGACTGAACCAATGCGCCGGGTTCAATGTTGGCGCGATCTGACAAATTCCCGGTGATATCTGCTTCCGCCGCTCCGGGCCCCGTATCAATTACCGGGGGCAAGAAACGCGGAACCGAACCTGAAGGAGAGATCGTGAAGATGCGTCGTGAGATATTCGCCGGGTCGGCGGTCGCGGTACTGATGTTGACAACAGCCGCATGCGGAAGCTCCGACAATTACGGGGGAAAGGCCCCTGCGGTACAGCCGGTGGGCGACAGCAAACAGGTCGGATCCGGTTACGGCGACCCGTACGGAAGCGGTTCGGGAGCCGCCCCGGCGGGCGCCGCCGACAAGAGCGGCCCGGCCGGCGAGCTGAAGGTGAGCGAGATCCAGGGCCTGGGATCCGGGGTCACCGACAGCGCGGGCATCACGCTCTACCGGTTCGACAAGGACACGCCGAAGCCGCCCAAGTCCAACTGCGAGGGTGACTGCGCGGCGGCCTGGCCGGCGGTCGCCGCGAACGACGCCTCGGTCAGCGCGGGCATCGACTCGGCGCTCCTCGGTTCCGTCGAACGGTCCGACGGCACCAAGCAACTCACGCTCGCCGGATGGCCCGTGTACCGCTACGCGAAGGACGTCAAGGCCGGCGACGCGCTCGGCGAAGGCGTCGGCGGAACCTGGCACGTCCTGGGCCCGGGCGGGAAGCCGGCCGGGGCGGGCAAGGGCGCGGGAGCCGGGGCCGAGAAGGAGGAGAAGGAGGAGAAGCCGGCCGCCGAGGCGAAGGGCGGCGAGCTCACCGCCGTACAGAACCCGGAGCTCGGAACCCTCGTCGAGGACGCGGAGGGCAAGACGCTCTACCGGTTCGACAAGGACAGCGCCTGGCCGATGAAGATCGGCTGTGTGGACGCCTGCACGGACACCTGGAAGCCGGCCAAGCCCGTCGACAAGAACAAGGTAAGCGGAATCGCGCCTGAATTGATCGGAAAGGTGAAGCGGCCCGACGGGACCGAGCAATTGACGATCGACTGCTGGCCCGTTTACTCCTTTACCGGTGACAAGGAACCCGGAGACACCACGGGGCACAACAACAAGGGTCTCTGGTTCGCCATCACCGACAAGGGCAAGAAAGCGAAGGTCGTCGGCTAACTCCTGTTCGCGGCCCGCCGATCCGCCCCCGAAACGCGTGGTGCCCGGGTACCTCCCCGCCCGGGCGCCACGATCCCTCCCCGATCAGCCAGAGAGGTCGCCATGCCGTCCACCGACCGCCGCACCCGGCGGATCCGCCCGTCGCTTCCGGCCCTCGCGGCGGTGTGCGTCGCAGCGCTGCTGTGCGGGGGCTGCTCCTCGAAGGCGGCGGCGCAGCACACCTCGGCCGAGGCCTCGCAGACCCCGGCGGCGGCGCCCGGGACCTCCCTCGAGCAGATCGCCACGGCTATCGGCTGCACCGCCGAAGTGAACGTGGAGGCCGAGGAGTTGCGCCAGGGCGGTTGCCAGGCCGGACAGGTCGTCTACCGTATGGTCACCTTCGCCGCGGAGAAGGGGCTGCACTCCTGGCTGACCGAGGCCCGGATGTACGGCGGCCTCTATCTGGTCGGCGACCGATGGGTCGTCACCGCACCGACGGAGGAGGCCCTGACGGCACTCCGCGGACGTCTCGGCGGCTCCCTGGAGACCGGCGACTCGCACGGTGGCGCGCACGGCGGTACGCCCGGCCAGACACCTGGCCAGACAGCTGGTCAGACGCCCGGCGGTACGCCCGGTGACACCCCCGGCGCGACCCATGGCGGCGAGCACGAGGGCGGGCACGACGGCGGCCAGGGTGGCGGCCACTGAGGCCGCTCCCGCACCGCGCACACGTCGGGCCCCGGCGCACGACCGGGGGCCGACTGCGGCGTGTCGGCCACCTGTCCGGTTGTCGGCTCGTTCGTGAGGCGCACAGGGCACGGACCTTCGGGATGATTCGGCCGGGCGCCGTGTGCAACAAGGTGGACGCGTAAGCGACTTCACCGAAAGGAACGGCTCAGTGCGCATGAAACGCTTCGCACCGCTGCTCGCCGCCGCCGGACTCATCGCGACCACCGTGCCCCTGCTGTCCGCGACCCAGGCCTCCGCCACCCCGGCCGCCGACCACCTTCGGCAGAAACCCGCCTGGCACCGCTGCAGCCCCGAGCAGCCGGCCTCGTACGAGTGCGCGACGCTCAAGGTCCCGCTCGACTACCGGCGTCCCGACGGGCGCACGATCGACCTCGCCATATCCCGGATCAAGAGCGAGAACCCGGCCAAGCGGCACGGCGCCATGCTGCTGAATCCAGGCGGTCCGGGCGGTTCCGGCCTCGATCTGCCGTTGCTGATGAGCGAGGCGATGCCGAAGGACGTACGGGAGAGCTACGACCTCATCGGCTTCGACCCGCGCGGGGTGGGCGCCAGCAGTCCGATCACCTGCGGACTGACCGACGCCGAGCAGAACTTCAACCGGGCCTACCGTCCGGAGAGCTTCGGCTCCGACGTGACCTGGGCGCGCACCGTCGCCGACAAGTGCCGGGAGAAGGCCGGTTCGGTCCTTCCGTACATCACCACCCGCAACACGGCCCGGGACATGGACACGATCCGTGCGGTCCTCGGCGAGCGCAAGCTCTCCTACCTGGGCTACTCGTACGGGACCTACCTCGGCGCGGTCTACTCGCAGATGTTCCCGGACCGCACGGACCGCTTCGTGCTCGACAGCGGCGTGGACCCGCAGCGGATCTGGCGCGGCATGATCCAGGTCTGGGCCACCGAGGCCGAGCCCGCCTTCGCGCGGTGGACGCAGTGGGCGGCGCAGCGGTCGGCGGAGTACGAGCTGGGCGACACCCCGAAGGCCGTGTCCGACACGTTCTGGGAACTGGTGGCGCGCGCCGACAAGGAGCCGTTCGAGTTCGAGGGCATGAAGGTCGACGGGGACATGATCCGCACCACGCGCGCGGTGTTCTTCTACCCGGCGCAGGCCACCCCGATGGTCGTGGCCCTGAAGGCCGCGTCCGAGGGCAAGCCGCTGCCCGAGGGGTCGACCGCGACGGAACTCAAGCGACTACTGACCGGCGGCGCGACGGCCGAGCCCGCCTCGGACAACGGCACCGCCGTGTTCTGGGCCGTGGCGTGCGGGGACACCGGCAGCTGGCCCCGCTACACCGAGCAGTACGAGCGGGACGCGGTGAAGGACAAGGCCAGGTACCCGCTGTACGGGGACTTCGCGTCCAACATCAAGCCGTGCGCCTTCTGGGACCGGCCGGTCGAGGCGGCCACGCCGATGCACAAGAAGGCGGACGTGCTGACGGTGCAGAACGAGTGGGACTCCCAGACCCCGCTGGTGAGCGGCCAGGGCCTGCACAAGGCCCTGAAGGGCTCGCGGATGGTGCTGGCGGCGGGCGGTGAGGGCCACGGCGTGTACCTCTTCGACCCCACGTCCTGCGCCAACGCCGCGGTGAACGCGTACCTGACCACGGGCAAGCTCCCCGCCCAGGACGTGACCTGCCAGAACCCGCCGGCCACCGCCGAGCGGCGCGACTCGGTGGCGCCCGCGAAGCCCCTGCCGTTCCCGTCCACGCCCGGACGGTTCTGACACCGGCCGGACGGCGGAACCTGCCCGAGGCCTCGCCCCGGGCAGGTTCCGCGGCCGGTTCCAGCGGCCGTGGCCGGTTCCAGTAGCCGGATTCGGTCGCCGATGGTGAAGCGGCGCCGGACGAAGCGGGGGAGTTCGGACTCGTCGAGCAGGCCACCGCCTCGGTTGGACTCACGTACGTCCACAGACGGCGGCAACGCGTGAGGGAGTTGGGCCTGAGCCGAACGCTTGACCTCAAGCATGGATGAGCTTCTAGCTTCGTGGTCATCGGCAACAGCCACCTGAGGAGGCAGTCCCCTTGACCACGACCGCGATTCCCGAGCACTACCGCGACGCCGTCGTCGCCCACATCATGGTCGACGGCGCCACGCACGCGATCGACTTCTACACCCGCGCGTTCGGTGCCGACGAGCTCTTCCGCCTGGACGGCCCGGACGGACGCATCGTGCACGCCGAGATCAGCATTCAGGGCTCCACCATCATGCTGGGCGACGCCGAGGGACCGCTCCTCGGCGCGCCGACGGCCGTCGGCGGCACCACCGTGGCCCTGCACGTCTTCGTGGACGACGTCGATGCGCTGACGCGGCGGGCCACCGCGGCCGGTGCGGAGCTTCTGCGGCCACCGGCCGACCAGTTCCACGGCGATCGCACGGCCATGGTGAAGGACCCCTACGGCCATGTCTGGGTCTTCCTCACGCACCTGGAGGACCTCACGCCGGACGAGGTGGCCCGCCGAGCCCGGGAAGTCTTGCGCTGAACGGTGATCCCTCCGGAGGCACGCCCATCCGGGGACGACGTGCTCGTCGGGGCTGTGGACGCGGACGGGGCTGTGCCTGCGCCGGCCACGGCGGCCGAGGACCGCGACGCCGCGGGTGACCCACGTGCCCGGCTCTCCCGGCCGGCGTCCGCGGGACAGCCCTCAGGCCTTGAGCGACGCCTCCGCGGCCGCCTTGATGCGCCGGCCGAAGTCGGGGGCGTCCTTGCGGGCCGCGCTGAGGGCCAGGCCGACGAGCAGCTTGCCGAGCCCGTGGCCTTCGAGCGTGTTGAAGATGCGGACGCGGGTGCGGCCGCCGGGGAGGGATTCGAGGTCGTAGCCGCCCTTCGCCGTGACGAGGTTGCGGCTCTGCTCCGTCCAGCGGATCAGGTGCGGCGCGTCCAGGCCGACGATGCGGAACTCACGGCCGGTCTTCATCCCGGCGTCCTTGACCGTGCTGCGGAAGACCGTGCCGACGGCCGTGGGGCCGTCCGGGGTCTTGGTGATCTCCTGGACACGGGGGCTGAACTCGGGGTCGTGCCGCCCGTCGGCCAGGTAGGCGAACACCGCCTCCACCGGTCGGTCGATCTCGACACTCGCCTCGAACTGTCCGGACATGTGGGCTCCTCGGTGCGGCTACCTGTGGACCACGATCGCAGAACGGCACCTCACGCGCGCGCCGACGGCCCCGCGGCCGGCTCCTGGTCCGGGGCGGCGGACCCGGCCGTGGCCGCGGCCGCGCCCGCGCGGCTGCCGCGCAGCGGGGTCAGCAACCCACCGCCCAGGATCAGCAGGCACAGCGCCCCGCCGGCCAGGCTGACCGCGGGGACCCCGTGGCGGGCGGCCAGCAGCGTGAGCACGGCCGCCCCCACCGGGCCCGAGGCGTTGTGCACCGTCCAGAAGGCGGACGTGACCCGGCCGAGCAGGTGGTCCGGGGTCACCTCCTGGCGCAGGGTCATGGTGCAGATCCCGCCCAGGGTGATCCCGAACATGAAGACGGCGGCCAGTACGGCGATCACCGGCACGCTGCGGCTGACGCCCGTCACCGTCACCCCGACGGCGATCATCGCGATCGAGGCGAGCCAGCACGTGCCGAAGCCGAGGAGCCGGCGCAGTCGGCCCGCGCACAGGGCCGCGGCGACGGACCCGGCTCCGCTGACGGCGATCACGTAGCCGAGGGTGGCCGCGTCCCGGCCGAGGTCGTGCTGGACCCGGTAGATCAGCAGGTCGGTGGCGCCCATGGTGACGAAGGTCAGCAGGGTGAGCTGGATGGTGAGCGGGCGCAGCAGCGGGTGACTCCACAGGAAGCGGAAGCCGACCACGAACATCTCCCGCAGCACCCCGGCCCCGGCCCCCGCCCCGGACCCGGCGCCGTCCACGGCCTTGTCCGCGCCTTCCCCGGCCGGGCGCGCGGTGAACCTCACCCAGCCCAGGCTCGCGGCGGAGACCAGGAACGTGGCCCCGTCCAGGGCGAGTGCCCAGTCGGCGCCCACTCCGGCGGTGAGGAAGCCGGCCACGACCGGGCCGAGCAGGCTCCCGAGGGCGAAGGTGCCCATCAGCCGCCCGTTGGCGGCTGTGAGGTCCTGCGTACGGACCAGATTGGGGATGGCCGTCACGTACGCGACATCGAACAGCGTCTTCAGTACGGCGGCCGACGCGGTCAGCACGTACAGCAGCCAGATCTGCGGCCCCGCGATCCACCAGACGAGCGGGACCGCGCCGAGCAGCACGGCCCGCGCCAGATCGCAGACGATCATGAGCCTGCGGCGGTCCACCCGGTCCACCACGTACCCGGCGAACACCCCCGTGCCGATGGCGGTGGCGCCGGAGACGACCGTGACCAGGCCCATCTGGACGATGGATCCGGTGGCGTGGAGGACGAGTAGGGGAAGCGCGAGCATCGAGACGGACCCGCCGAGCACGGACAGCGCCTGGCCGAGCCAGAAGACGGTGAAGTCCTTGTTCCGCCGCAGCGGCGGAACAAGACCGTATGGTGTGGATTCCGCCGAGATGGTGCCGCTCCCCCGTGCCCGCCGGCTGCCTTCGTGGTCGGCCGTCGTGCGAGCGTAGGCGAGCCGGCCCGCCGCCCGCCAACGCCTTTTCCCCGGCCGCAGCACTAGCCGAGCAGTGCGTACACCGTGGAGGCCGTGGCCGCCGGGTCCGTGGCGCCCTCGGGGGTCAGGGTGATGTCGGCGAAGGCCATCCGCTTGCCGAGCTTGGTGACCCGTACGTGGATCAGCACGTCGGCCCCGACCACCGGACGCTGGAAGCTGGTGGACTGCTGGACGGTGGTCATCGGCCCGTAGGCGCCGCGGGCGGCGGAGATCGCGATGACGGTGGCCGTGTCGGCGGCCGCCATCATGGCCTGGCCCGAGAGGCCGCCGCCGTCCCGGGCCAGCTCGTCGGACCAGGGCAGCCGCAGTACGGCGTGCCGCTCCCCGGTCTCCTCGACGGTCAGTCCGAGGGCGAGCACCCAGGGGGCGAAGTTGTTGATAAGGATCTTGTCTGCGTCTGCGGGTGAGATCGTCACCGGGCGATTGTGGCGGTCCCGGCGGACCGCCACAATCCCCTTTCGGTCAGAGGCCGGCGGCCAGTTCCGTGCCCTGCCGGATGGCCCGCTTGGCGTCGAGTTCGGCGGCCACGTCGGCGCCGCCGATCAGGTGGGCCTCGACGCCGGCCGCGCGCAGGGCCTCGTACAGGTCGCGGCGCGGCTCCTGGCCCGTGCACAGGACCACCGTGTCGGCGGGCACGAGGTGTTGTTCGCCACCGACGGTGATGTGCAGGCCCTGGTCGTCGATGCGGTCGTACGTGGCCCCCGCGACGGAGACGACGCCCCGGTGCTTGAGCTCCGCGCGGTGGATCCATCCGGTGGTGGTACCGAGGTCCTTGCCGACCTTGGTGGTCTTGCGCTGGAGGAGGTGGACCTGGCGGGGCGGCGCGGGGCGCTCGGGGGCGGTGAGCCCGCCGGGGCCGGCGTACGTGGTGTCCACGCCCCAGTGGCGGAAGTAGACATCGGGGTCCTGGGAGGCGCCCTCGCCGCTGTCGGTGAGGAACTCGGCGACGTCGAAGCCGATGCCGCCGGCGCCGACGACGGCGACGCGCTCGCCGACGGGTGCGCCGTCGCGCAGCACGTCGAGGTAATTGACGACGTTGGCGTGGTCGATGCCCTCGATGTCGGGGGTGCGGGGGGTGACGCCGGTGGCGACGACGACCTCGTCGTAGCCCTGGAGGGTCTCCACGTCGGCGCGGGTGTTCAGGCGGACCTCGACGCCGGACTCCACGAGCTGGGTGCCGAAGTAGCGGATGGTCTCCTCGAACTCCTCCTTGCCGGGGATGCGGCGGGCGACGTCGAGCTGGCCGCCGATGTGGCCGGAGGCCTCGAAGAGGGTGACGGCGTGGCCGCGGCCGGCGGCGGAGACGGAGCAGGCGAGACCGGCCGGACCGGCGCCGACGACGGCGACGCGCTTCTTGGTCCGGGTCGGGGACAGCACGAGCTCGGTCTCGTGGCAGGCGCGCGGGTTGACCAGGCAGCTGGTGATCTTGCCGCTGAAGGTGTGGTCGAGGCAGGCCTGGTTGCAGCCGATGCAGGTGTTGATGGTCTCGGAGCGGCCGGCGGCGGCCTTGGCGACGAAGTCGGCGTCGGCCAGGAAGGGGCGGGCCAGGGAGACCAGGTCGGCGCGACCGTCCGCGAGCAGTTCCTCGGCGATCTCCGGGGTGTTGATGCGGTTGCTGGTGACGAGGGGGACGCTCACCGCGCCCATCAGCCGCTTGGTGACCCAGGTGTACGCGCCGCGCGGGACGGAGGTGGCGATGGTGGGGATGCGGGCCTCGTGCCAGCCGATGCCGGTGTTGATGATGGTGGCGCCGGCCGCCTCGATCTCCTTGGCGAGGTGGACGACCTCGTCGAGGGTGGAGCCGCCGGGGATGAGGTCGAGCATGGAGAGGCGGTAGACGATGATGAAGTCCTCGCCGACGGCCGCGCGGGTGCGCCGGACGATCTCCAGGGGGAAGCGCACCCGGTTCTCGTAGGCGCCGCCCCAACGGTCGGTGCGCTTGTTCGTCGCGGCGGCGATGAACTCGTTGACCAGGTAGCCCTCGGAGCCCATGATCTCGACGCCGTCGTAGCCCGCGAGCTTGGCGAGGCGGGCGGCGCGGACGAAGTCCTCGACGGTGCGCTCGACCTCGGCGTCGGTGAGCTCGTTCGGGACGAAGGGGCTGATGGGGGCCTGGATGGCGCTGGGGGCCACCAGGTCCTTGTGGTAGGCGTAGCGGCCGAAGTGGAGGATCTGCATCGCGATCTTCCCGCCCTCGGCGTGCACGGCCTCGGTGATCACCCGGTGCTCGGCGGCCTCGTCCTCGGTGGTGAGGCGGGAGCCTCCCTCGAAGGGGCGGCCGGCGTCGTTCGGGGAGATGCCGCCGGTGACGATCAGGCCGGCGCCGCCGCGGGCGCGCTCGGCGTAGAAGGCGGCGAGCCGCTCGAAGCCGCCCTGGTGCTCTTCGAGGCCGGTGTGCATCGAGCCCATGATCACGCGGTTCGGCAGGGTGGTGAAGCCGAGGTCCAGGGGGCTCAGCAGGTGCGGGTACCGGCTCTGGGAACTCATGAGGGGCGCCTCCTCGCGCGGGGGTGATGAACCTGTTCTAGCGAGCGGAGGCGGGTTTTGCAACTAAGTGCATAACCTGATGCCCGCGTCGCGCCCCGCCATCCCAGGGCCCACAGGGCCGGTCCTCCCGTACCTGTGGCGCAGTTCACGCCGGCGGCGCGGCCCTGGCCTCGGCCGGCGGACGGCCGGGGCCGGTAGCGTCGGCCGGATGATCGAACACCGCTCCGTGACCGTGAACGGCCTCCCGTTCGAGTACCAGGTCGCAGGGCCCGCGGACGGCGATCCGCTGGTGCTGCTGCCCGCGCAGGGCGACTGGGCGCCACTGCGGGACGAACTCGCGCGCGAGCGCCGGGTGTACACCCCTGACGTGAGCAGCCGCGGCCCGGCGGCCCGCGAGTGGCCGACGGTGATGCGCGACGAGGTGCTCGGCCTCCTGGACGCCCTCGGCCTCGACCGGGTGGACCTCGCCGGGTACCGGATCGGCGGCGAAGTGGCCTACCTGGTCGCGCAGGCCCAGCCCTGGCGGGTGGCCCGGCTGGTCCTGGAGGGGGTGGAGCCCCCGGGCCCCCACGGGCTGGTACGCCCCGAGCATTCGGAAATGGACTGGTTCACGGTGGTGGAGGGCGAGCCCGCTCCCGACGAGCTGGACAGGTTCCGGCGCATCACCGCACAGACCCTGGTGCTGTCGGGCGGCCCCACGAGCCACATCTGGCAGGACCGCATCGCGGAGATGGCCCGCCGGATACCCGACGCACGGCTGACCCCGTTCCCCGTGGGACGTCCCGTCCACGCGGCCGAGCCGGAGGAGTTCGTGCGGGCGGTCGTCGACTTCCTCGACGAGCTGCCCGACAGCGAGTCTGCCCGGCTCTGGCTGGCCGGGCGGGGCGTGGTCCGGACCGGTGAGGACACCTGGACGGACGGGGAGTCCGAGGAGGGCCGGCTCACCTCGAACGAGGTCGCCCACCGGTGGGCCGCGGCGGCCCTCGGGGACGACTCCCTCGACATCGAGCACCGGCTGCGGCTCGGCTTCGGTCTGGTGGACCTCCTCGACGAGTACTGGGTGACCGTCGAGATCGCCTCCGCCGTCCAGGGCATCGCGGATCCGGACACGGCCCGCGTGCTCTGGAACGGCTACCGCAGCCGGCTGGATGCGCCGGCGCACTGCGAGGCGATCGTCTACTCCCTCTGGGTCGACTGGTTCGAGGACCGCGACACCGCGGAGAGGGTCTTCACCGAGGTCCTCGGCAAGGACCTCACGCAGCTGCGGCCGGACTCCCCGGAGCCCATGCTGCGCCGCGCCCGGCGCGTGCTGGAATCCTCCGGACCGGTGCCCTGGCAGGCCAAGGAGCTGGCATACCGGATCGCGGCCCGGGTCCCGGAGCTGTCCGAGGCGGTCTTCCGGGGCATCCTGCACAGCCACCACGACGTGTACGGCGACCTCGACCCCGCCGGGGCACTCGCCGTCCTCGACCAGATGAGTCTCCCCGAGGACACCGAGCACCTGGCCGAGCTGCGCAGTGCGCTGGGGAGCGGGCGCCGGCCCTGACGGTCGGGCCGGCGCCGGGGTCCGCCGCCGGGGCGGTCAGGCGCGGTGCAGGCGGACCGTGACGATCTGGAACGGGCGCAGCGTGAGCGGGACCCGGCCCTCCGGGGTGGGGACGCCCACCGCCGTTCCCGTCAGGGGCCGTTCGAGCAGGTCGCTCTCCACCGCCGCCGCCAGGGGGAAGTCCGCGGTGAGGGTGGCCCGGGCGCGGCCGCCGCGGGACTCGTAGAGGCGGACGATCACATCCCCGCTGCGGTCCTCGGCCAGCTTGACCGCCTCGACCACCACCGCGTCCTCGTCGACGTCGACCAGCGGGGCGACCGGGCCGGCGCCGGGGACCACCCGCTCGGGCAGGTTCAGCGCGTGGCCCTCACGGACCGCGTCCCCGATCCCGGCGCCGGGCGCGAGCGAGAAGCGCAGGGTGTGGGATCCCTGGTCGGTCTCCGGGTCGGGGTAGCGCGGGGCGCGCAGCAGGGAGAGCCGGATCGTGGTGGTCTGGCCGCCGTCGGCCCGTACGTCCCGGGTCACGTCGTGCCCGTACGTGGAGTCGTTGAGCAGCGCCACCCCCCAACCGGGCTCTTCCGCGTGGATCCAGCGGTGGGCGCAGATCTCGAACTTCGCGGCCTCCCAGGAGGTGTTGGTGTGGGTGGCCCGGTACACGTGGCCGAACTGGGTCTCGGATGCGGTCCGTTCGGCCTTCACGTCCAGGGGGAAGGCGGCCTTGAGGAACTTCTCCGTCTCGTGCCAGTCCACGTCCGTGACGATGTCGACCGTTTTGGCCCCCGCCCGCAGGGTGATCTGCTGGACCGCCGCCGACCGCCCGAAGGAGCGGGTCACGCGTACGGTCGCCGCGCGGGGGCCGCTCGCGGTGACCTCCAGCCGGTCCAGCTCCACGAGGTCGGTGACCCGGTTGCGGTAGAACGCGTCGATGTCCCAGGCGTCCCACATGTTCGGGAAGTCGGGGTGGATCTGCAGCAGGTTCGCCGCCGTGCCCGGGGCGACCGCCTCCCGGCGCGTCTCCAGGTCGTAGACGGAGACGATCAGGCCGCGGCCGTCGATCTCCACCAGCAGTCGGCCGTTGGCCAGGATGTGCCCGCCGCCGTGCCGCTCCTCCACCGTGACCGGCTCCCCCGCCGCGGCCGGGCGGCCCGCACCGCCGGCCGGGACGCCGCGGCGGGCGTGCGGGGCGCAGTTGAAGACGAGCTCCTCGGTGCCCTGCCCCGCGAGCACCTGCTGCGCGGCGAGGGTGATCCCCTGGAGCTCCTCTCGTACGGCCGCGTACGTCTCGCGCGCCTCGCGGTGCACCCAGGCGATGGACGAGCCCGGCAGGATGTCGTGGAACTGGTGGAGCAGCACCGTCTTCCAGATCCGCTCCAGGTCCTCGTACGGGTACGCGTACCCCACGACCCGCACCGCGGCGGTCGCCGCCCACAGCTCGGCCTCGCGCAGCAGCGACTCGCTGCGCCGGTTGCCCTGCTTGGTCTTGGCCTGGGAGGTGTAGGTGCCGCGGTGCAGCTCCAGGTAGAGCTCGCCGGCCCAGACGGGAGCGTCCTCGTACTCGGCGTGGGCCTTCTCGAAGAAGGCGTCCGGGCGCTCGATCCGGACCTTCGGGGAGCCCTCCAGGTCCCGCTGGCGGCGGGCGCGGGCGAGGTGTTCGCGGGTGGGGCCGCCGCCGCCGTCGCCCCAGCCGAAGGGGACGAGCGAGCGTGAACCGTGGCCCTTCTCGCGGTAGTTGCGGGCGGCGTGGGCGAGTTGGGCGCCGCCCAGGTCGCTGTTGTAGGTGTCGACGGGCGGGAAGTGGGTGAAGACGCGGGTGCCGTCGATGCCCTCCCACCAGAAGGTGTGGTGCGGGAACCTGTTCATCTGGGACCAGGAGATCTTCTGGGTCAGGAACCACTTGGAGCCGGTGAGCTTGACGATCTGCGGCATCGCGGCGGTGTAGCCGAAGGAGTCGGGGAGCCAGACGTTCTGCGTCTCGATGCCGAATTCGTCGAGGAAGAACTTCTTGCCGTGGAGGAACTGGCGGGCCATGGCCTCGCCGCCGACCATGTTGGTGTCGGACTCCACCCACATGCCGCCGACCGGCACGAACTGCCCGTCCGCGATCTTCTTCTTGATCCGCTCGAAGAGCTCGGGCCGGTAGGTCTTGATCCAGTCGAGTTGCTGCGCCTGGGACATCGCGAAGACGAACTCGGGGTGCTGGTCCATCAGGTTGACCATGTTGGAGGTGGTGCGCGCGACCTTGCGGACCGTCTCGCGCAGGGGCCACAGCCACGCGGAGTCGATGTGGGCGTGGCCGACCGCGCTGATCCGGTGCGCGGAGGCGTTGGCGGGGGCGGCGAGCACTCCGGTCAGGCATCCGCGGGCGGCGGCCGCACTGCCGGGCACGTCGTCGAGGTCGAGGGTGTCCAGGGCCGCGCCGAGGGCGCGCAGGATCTCGTGCCGCCGGGCGTCCGCGGTGTCGAGCTGGATCATCAGGTCGTAGAGCACCTCCAGGTCCTGGACCAGTTCCCAGACCTCCGTCTCGAAGACGGTGAGGTCCATCCGGGCGAGCCGGTACAGCGCCTGGTCGTCGCTGGTGGGCAGGTCCCCCTCGTACGTGAGCGCGTGGTCGACCAGGACCGGGTTGGAGGCGGCCTCGACGTACCACTCGACCTGTTCGCCCCCCTCGGCGCGATCGGCCACGCGTACCCAGTCGTTGTAGGGGTTGAGGGCCTTCACCTCGCCGCCGTCGGCCCGGTGGACCAGGCCCTCGCACTGGAATCCGGGCATCATCCGGTCGAAGCCGAGGTCGAGGACGGCTTCCACCGTGCGGCCTGCCCAGTCCGCGGGGACCGTACCGGTGACCTTGAACCAGGTGGTGCCCCAGGCCGGGCCCCACGGGGCGCCGATCGCGCAGGGCTCGTAGTCCGCCGCGAGCCCTTCGGCGACGGGGACGGGTTCGCCGGGGGCTTCCCAGCGCTCGACGGTCAGCGGGACCGCGCGGGAGCGGACGGCGGGCTTGACGCGCTGCTCGAGAACCCGGCGGAGGCGGTGTTCGGTGATGTTGCGGTCGTCATGCATGACGGCTGCTCCAGGGAGGGTGGTCGGCACGGAGGTGTCGGTACGGGGGTGTCGGTACGGGGGGATCGGTACGCAGAGGTGTCGATACGGATGGTGGGTGGGCCGGCTCAGATCTTGACGGCTCCCTCGCCCACGCCCTTGAAGAAGAAACGCTGGAGGGCGAAGAAGAGCAGCATCATCGGGACGAGCGCGGCCATCGCGCCGGCGGCGACGAGCCGCTGGTCGTTCACGGTGGTGGCGCCGGCCAGGGTCTTCAGGCCGAGCTGGAGGGTGTACCGGTCGCTGTCGGTGAGGACCAGCAGGGGCCACAGGAAGTCGTCCCAGGCGCCCATGAAGCTGGTGATGCAGACGACGGCCAGGGCGCCCTTGGCGGCGGGGAGGAAGACCCGGGTGAAGCGGGTCCATTCGCCCGCGCCGTCCAGCACGGCGGCTTCCTCGACCTCCCGGGGCACGGCCAGGAAGGCCGCCCGCATGATCATGATGTTGAGTACGGAGACCGCGCCGGGCAACCACACACCGATGAGGGTGTCGACGAGACCCATCTCGCGGACGGTGAGGAACATCGAGATCATCACGGACTCGAAGGGGAACATCAGGGTCGCCACCAGCACGGTGAAGACGATCCGACGGCCCTTCCAGGCGGCCCGGGAGAGGGCGTAGCCGCCCATCGCGGCGAAGAGCATGTTCGAGGTGATCGCGAGGACGGCGACGGTGAGGGTGTTGCCGACGTACTGCAGGAGCGGGAAGGACTCGGCGACCCGCACGTAGTTGTCGAGGGTGGGCCGCGCGGGCAGCACGCCGTCGTACACGTTCTCGGTGCGGCCGCGTATCGAGGTCAGGAACTGCCAGACGATCGGGCCCAGCATGACCACGAGCATCAGGACCAGCGTGGCGTACCGCCCGGCGAGGGCGATCCGGTGGCGCCTGCGGGCGGCGGCGGTGCGCCGGGCCGGCTGCCCGGTCCCGGCGGAGGACGGTGTGCTCGCCTCTCGTCTCACCTCTCCTCTCACTTCTCCTCTCACGGCTCGTCTCCCTTCGACAGGCGGCGGCCCAGCAGGCTGAAGACCAGGGTCAGGAGGAACAGCAGGATGGAGATGGCGGAGGCGTAGCCGGTCTCGCCGGAGAAGCCGAGGCCGACCTGCCGGATCAGGAAGGGCAGGGTGCGGGCACCGCCGCCGGGGCCGCCGCTCTCGCCGCCGAGGATGTAGATCTCGGTGAACACGCGCAGCGCCGAGATGGCGGAGAGGGTGCCGACCAGCAGCATCATGGGCTTC
Source organism: Streptomyces sp. BF23-19 (assembly GCF_041106355.1). Classification (NCBI taxonomy): domain Bacteria; kingdom Bacillati; phylum Actinomycetota; class Actinomycetes; order Kitasatosporales; family Streptomycetaceae; genus Streptomyces; species Streptomyces sp. BF23-19. Next base: position 33,536 of record NZ_JBGBPT010000044.1, read on the forward strand.
ACCTGGGGCACCGTGATGCTGAAGAAGCGGCGGACGGGGCCGGCGCCGTCGATGGCGGCCGCCTCGTGGAGGGTGGCGGAGACGTTCCCGAGGGCGGCCAGGTAGAAGACCATGTAGTAGCCGAGGCCCTTCCACACGGTCACGATCATCGCGGAGACCAGCAGCATCGTGGAGTCCGTCAGGAACGGGATCGGCTCGGAGACGAGGTGCAGCCGCTGGAAGACGGTGTTGACGAGGCCGTCGCTGCGCAACACCCACTGCCAGATCAGCCCGACGACCACGGCGGAGGCGATCACCGGGGTGTAGAAGGCGGAGCGGAAGAAGCCGATGCCGGGAATCTTCGCCTGCACGAGGACCGCGAGGGCCAGCGGCAGGAGGACCAGGCAGGGGACGACGACCACGAGGTACAGCACGCTGTTGCCGGTCGCGACCCAGAAGTCGGGGTCGGCGAAGGCGCGTCGGTAGTTGTCGAGGCCGACGAAGCTGCCGCCGCGCAGGATCTGGGCGTCGGTGAGGGAGAGGACGACGGTGTTGACGAACGGCCAGAGGCTGAACAGCGTCACCATCAGGAGACCGGGCGCGAGGAACAGGTAGGGGGTCCACCACTTGCGGTGGGGCAGTCCGGTCTCGGTCTCCATGGCCCGCAGGGTGCGCCGCCTACGAGCGGCTCCGCGACGTCGCTCGTGTGCCGCGGCGCGGCTCCGCGGCCGGTCGGCGGCGAGGCCGGTCACTTGTCGGCCGCGGCAGCGAGGAGCTTGTTCGCCGCTTCCTGGGCCTTCCGCACGGCTGTCCGGGGGTCCTGCTCGCCCTTGATGGCCTTCTGCATCTCGCGTACGACGGCGTCGCCGACCTGGTTGGTCCACTGGACGGGGGTGTTTGCGTCGAGCGCGGCGGTCTTCAGCTGGTCGGCTCCGACGGCGCGGGCGAGGGTCTCCGCGTCCTTGCCGTCGCCCTTGTCGGAGAAGAACGGGTCGGCGAGTCCTTGGGCGTTGGAGGGGTAGATGGTGGCCTTCCTGGAGAACTCCACCTGGTTGGGGCCGTTGGTCACCCACTTGGCGAACTCGGCCGCCGCGTCCACGTGCTCGGTGTCCTTCTTGATGCCGAGCGACTGGGCGTAGATGCCGATGTGGCCGAGCTCGCCGGTGACGGCTCCGGCGACCTGGGTCTTGGCATAGATCTGCGGGGCGTTCTTCTTGATGTCCTTGACGAAGCCCGGGGAGCCCGGACCGAAGACGATCTTGCCGCTGCCGTAGAGCTGATTGATGTCGTCCGACTTGAGGAGGGACTCCTTGGGCATGGCGCCCTTGGCGTACAGGTCCTTCATCCGCTCCACCCACCGGACGGCCTGGTCCGTGTCGAAGGTGAAGCGCTCCCGCTTCTCGTCGAGGAGGGGGATGCCCATCTTCTGCCAGTCCCCGGGCAGTCGTCCCTTGGGGTCGGCCATGAAGGCGGAGTACTGGCCGCCGGACGAGGCGGCGATCCGCTCGGCGTAGTCGAAGAACTGCTCCACACCGGTCGGCGGCGCGGCCGGATCCAGACCGGCCTTCTCGAAGAGCTCTCTGTTGTAGGTGAGGATCTCCGGGGTCACGTACCAGGGGTAGGCGTACACGCTGTCGCCCTTGCCGGGAAGTTTGAACTGCTCCCAGGCGCCCGGCACGTACTCCTTGGCCGACGCGCCGTCGAGGGCGGCCACGTCGGCGAGCATGCCCCGGTCGCCGAGGAGCTGGAAGGAGTCGGTGGAGAGGTTGACCACGTCGGGGAGGGCTCCGGCCTGGGCGTCGGCGACGAGCTTCTCGTTGTAGCCGTCGCCGGGGACGTCCTCCCAGGTGATCTCGACCTCGGGGTACCGCTTCTCGAAGGCGTCGATGACCCCCTGCACGTAGGCCGTGAAGGTGGGCTTCAGCTGGAGCGTCCGGAAGGTGATCTCACCGGCTACCTTGCCCGTCCGCCGTGCCTCCTTCGCGTCGGCGTCGGCGCCGCTCAGGCCGCACGCGGTGGTCGAGAGGAGGGTTCCCGCGGCCAGCAGGACAACAGCGGTACGGGTCGGGTTCGAACGGGTCATCGTCGCCGCCTTTGCAGAAGTCCGGCCTCGTCGCCGGAGGCGGTGCCCACGGTCGTCGGAAAGCAAGACCTCGTCAATGAGGCAGGAAGACGGCCGGCCGGTGACGCATTGGTGCCGAATGGCCCGACCGTGCCGGGCAGGTCCCTCAGGCCTCGATCACCACCGCCGTGAACTGGACTGATGCGCTTTAGTACAAAGACAGTTGAGCATGTTGTCGATTCGATGGCGGAGTCGCTTGTGCGTCACAACTTGACTTCTTATCGACGGTTCACGGCAGGTCCGCACTAATGCGCTTTACCCGCACGCCCGCGAACCGCTTCGGCGGGTGCCCGCGGCGATACGCGGGGCCCTTGGTTGTGCGAGCGGCGGACGCACGTCTAGATTCGCCCCGAACGGCGTGTAGCTCAGTAGCCAGAGCACCGACCTGCAAAGTCGGAGGGCGCAGGGGCAGGACCTGCCACGCCGGCCATGGACAAGAACACCGGAAACCGACTCCCCGCCCCAGGACTCCCCACAGCGGGACTCTCCACGGCCGGGCTCTCCACCGCCGGGCTCTTCGACCACCACCTCACCGACGAGGGCCTCGCCCGGTTGTGGTCGATGCTCGACAGCGGGCGCTACGAGGTGCGCGCGCCGCAGGAGGCCGCGCTGCTCTGCGTCGCGTGGCTGGTGCGTGCCGGGGAGAGCGCCGCGGCGGCCGCGCTCGTCGAGGAGATACGGCCCTTCGCAGGCGAGGTCCGGTTCGCGCCGCACCCCGCGGACCGGCCCGTTCCGGGCGCGGACGCCGTGCACGTGCGTACCGTCGGCGAGGTCGCCGGAATGCTCGCGCGCCGCGCGCCGCGTCCCGGCATCGCGGCGCAGCACGAGGCCCTGACCGTCTGGCGGCCCTTCGAGGACGAGTTGCTCGACCACTGGCTGCGCGCCGGCGCGGACCCCGGGCAGGACGCAGGGCAGGACCCCGGACAGGACGCCGGGCAGCACACCGAGGAGGGCGCCGCGCTGCTCGCGCGGTACCGGCGGCTCGCCGCCACGCACACCCGCTGCGCCAAGCACCTCGACCCCAAATCCAATCCGGCCGTCCTGCGCCGCGCGCTGGAGGAGCAGGTCGCCGGGCGGGCGCTGTCGCCCCGCCTCGCCGGACTCCTGCGCCATGCCGTCGCCTCGATGGTCGCCAAACGCGGCCGGCCCGGCTCCGCCGAACACACCCGGCTGCGCGGGGCCCAGGCCGCCCAGGCGGACCGGGCCGCGCACCAGGACCTGGCCGCCCTCGTCCTGCGCCGGCTCGCCCCGCTCGACGTGAGCCGGGGGGTGGAGGACATCGGGCCGCTGATCGCCCCGGTGACCGCCGAGGAGGCCGCGAGGTACGGGCTGCCCGCCGGGGCCGTCGTCCCGGCCCCGGTACGGGCCGCGGTCGCCACGGCGCGCAGCGCGCCCCTGGACACGTTGCTGGAGCACGGGCTGATCCCCTCCGCGGAGGTGCTGGGCGAGGTGGCGGAACAGCTGATCTGCACGCACACCGCGCGGGGATACGCCGACCCGGCGCTGCGCACGCTGATGGCGGCGACCTACCGGGCCGGGCGCGATCGCCGGTATCCGTCGTGGTGGACCCCGGAACACCACGCGCGGATCACCGAGCTGCCCTGGGTCCGCGCGGTCGCTCCCTGGGTCGCCGACCCGGTGGAACAGGCCCGTTCGACGCTGCGGACGCTCGGCGAGGGCTGGGTACGGGCCTTCCCGGGCGCCGGGCTGCCCAACTCGACGGTACGGATGCTGTCCGGGCTCGCGCGGCTCGCCGAGCTGCCCGTGCCGTTCGCCGCGGAGCCACTGGCCGACTCGTACAGCGGGATGGCCGGCCCCGAGGTCCTGGCGGCGGCGCGGACCGCCGCCGGGCTGCTGCGCGGCACCGTGTACGAGCGCTACCACGGCATCGACTACGCGGCGGTACGGGACCTGGCGGACGCCCGGGACCGGCACGGCTTCGCCCTGCTGTGCGCCGAGCGTGCCGGGCGCCCCGAACAGCCGCTGGTGAGCGATCCGGCGGTCGTCGCACAGGCCCACATCCTGACCACCTCCAACCTCGCCACCCTGGTCGTGCACGCGGGCCTCGCCCCGCGGGGCGGCTGGGGCGGCCCGGCCCGGGGCGCGTTCGCCGCCGCGACCGGTCCGGCGGCCACGGTGAAGAGCACCGCGTGCGCCTGGCGGCAGCTGCTGTTCCACCTCGCGCTGTGCGACGCGGACGAGCAGGCCTCCGTACTCACCTGGATCGACGCGCGGGCCGCCCGGCTCCCGGCACGCGCCGCCGCGCGGATCGCTCGGCCCCTGGCCGATCTCCGCCAGGCCGCCGCCGTCCGATAGTCACTTGGGCTTGTTGCGGTAGATGCGACGGCCGGCCAGGTGCGTGGTGATCGTCTCGCCCCGCCACAGTTTCCGGTCGCCGTCCATCTCGTCCGGCGCGGGCCATCGGCCGCGGCTGATGTCCGACCGGATGCTGTCGGGCTGCAGGCCGGACGCCTCGGCGATCTCGACGACCGTGTAGCGGCGGGACGGTTCGAGCGCGGTGGCCTCCCGGGTGTGGTGCTCGCCGAAGAACCGGGCGATGGCCTCCGGGTCGAACTCGATGGTCCTGCCGCGCTTGCCGGTGGCGGCCGGCCACCCGGGGTGCCGTCCCCATCGGGGGTTCTCCGACAGGTAGCGGGCGCTCATGCCGTAGTGCTCGGCTATCTCGGCGTAGGTGACGCCCGTGCGGCCCTCGAGAGGTACGGGCCCGCCGTTCGACGCGCGGGGGCCGGCGTTCGACCGGGGGTGCCCGCCGGCGCGTGGCTGCGGCGGGACCGGGCCCGGGCGGGCCTCGGCGACGGTGAGGACGACCGTACGGCCGTCCGGGTCGGTCAGTGTGTGCCGGCCCGGCGGCAGGAAGCCGGCGCCGCTCGGCGGGGCGGTGAGGCCGAGGCGCAGGTACCCGGTCTCCGGGCGGCTCGTGGCCGGGTAGAGCTCCAGGACACCGCCGTCGGCGAGCGTCGCCGCGTAGTGCTCCGGCCCGTTGCCGTGCCGCTCGCGCACGAGGGCGAGGCCGATGCCCCGGTAGAAGTCGCGGCAGGCGTCGAGCCGGGTCGTGTAGATCACGGCGAGTTCGAGGATCATGCTGGCGCTCCTGGTGTGTGATGACTGCGAGCGAACGGTGGGCCCCGGCTCGCTCCTCGCAACAGCGGTCCTTTCCAGGGCACTTGTCTGCGGCGTCGCTGCGCCGCCTCCCGAACCCCCGATCAAGGCAGCCCACTTGGCACGTCTCCGACCCGGCGCGACACGCGCTGATCGGGAAGGTCATCTTAAATTCCTACCACGTCTGCGTACGCTGTCCCCATGACCGACAGCACCCTTTCCGATCAGCAGGTACCCGATGACCTGCGCGTCTTGACCGTCGAGTACCTGAGCGCGGTCCGGGCGTGCCTCGCCGGCATCGAGGCCCCCGTGGTGCGGGAACGAGCCGCGCGGCTGTTCACCGATCAGCTGCTGCCCGATGTGGCGAAGGCGGTCAAGGACATACGCACCGCCGCTGTGGGCGAGCTGCGTCAGGGGCGCACCCTGCGGGAAGTGTCGGTGCTGATAGGGCTGTCCGTGCCCCGGGTCGACCAACTGCTCAAGGGCAAATGAGCAGTCGCCGCACCTGACGGCCGCGTGTTCAGCCGACGTCCACCTTGGGCGCGCAGCGCATGCCGATGTAGCAGCAGGGGGTGCCGTCCACGAGGGTGGCGAAGACGACGGGCATCCAGCCGCCGCTGAAGGAGGGACCGGCGCCGGAGGCGGCGAAGACCGTGGAGCTGAGCGGCGTGAGGTCCATCTCCAGCGGCGGCGAGAAGTCCCGCATCCCGTCGACGAACTCGTACAGCAGGCGGGTGGCGCCGTCCGGCCGCACACCGACGGTGATGACCACTCCTTCCCGGCGGTAGGTGCCGACCAGCGGGGCCATGTCGACGACCGGGGGCCGCGCGGGCGGCGCGAAGGCGGGCGGCATGTGGACCCCGCCGAGGTCGCGCAGGAGCTCGCGCATCAGGTCGGCGTAGAGGAAGCGGGCGGCGCCGCCGTTGGTGAGCAGGACGACGACGAGGTCGGCGCCGGGAACGACGCGCACGTAGCCGTACTGGCCGATCGAGGCGCCGTCGTGGCCGTACCCCGGAACCCCGTGCCAGTCGTAGAGCGACCAGCCCAGCCCCCAGCCGTCCGCGCTCACCGTCCACTTGTCGGGTACGTCGACCGCCCACCGCTGCATCTCCGCGACGGCCCGGGCGCCGAGGATCTGCGTACCGTCCGGGGCGGAGCCGCCGTCGAGGTGCAGCTTGGCCAGCCGGAGCACGTCCGCGGCGGTGGCCAGGACACGTCCGTAAGGCCCCGCCGAACGGGGCATCATGTCCCAGGCCGGCGCCGGCTCCGGATCCGGCCCCTCACCCGGAAGATGCCCCATCGCGGTCCGGAAGGCCAGCGCCTCCTCGGGCAGGGTCATGGTGTGGGTCAGGTTCAGGGGGGCGACGAGCCGCTCCTTGAGGGCCTGGTCCCAGGTGCGTCCGGTGAGGACCTCGACGACGCGGCCGAGGACGTTGTAGCCGACGCTGCTGTAGGAGACCGCGGTGCCGGGCGGACAGTCCAGCGCCACGTTCCCGGCGGCCGCCACGTACTTGGCCAGACAGTCGTCCCCGCGGCCACTGTCGTAGGTGAAGTCGCAGGTCAGGCCGCTGGTGTGGCTGAGGAGTTGGCGGGTGGTGATCGTCTTGGTGGCCTCGGGGTCGGCCACGCGGAACTCCGGGAGCACCTCGATCACGGGCGCGTCGAGGTCGAGTTCGCCCGCGGCGGCGAGCTGCATGACCAGGGTCGCCGTGTAGAGCTTGGCTATCGATCCGAGCTGGAACACCGAGTCGGTGGTCGCCTCCACCCCGGTGCCTCGGTGCAGGATGCCGCTCGCCAGCTCGTGGATCCTTCCCTCGGCGAACACCGCGAGGGTGGCGCCGGGAACGTGGTGGGCGGCGCGTAGTGCGTCGAGGCGGTTCTGCCAGTGGGCCAGGGAGAACGTCACGTCGGTTCCTTCGGCTCGGGGGTCTCGTACGGATCGCCGCACGCTTCTTGATCCACAAACCGGGATCCACGCCACCGTAGGTCGGTCCCCCAGGCAGCGGTAAGGACCCGCACGCGTCAACGAGGGGACCCCCGGCGCCACCGGGCAGGACCGCGCACCAGGAGGGGCATTCGCGCCACACCGGGGGGTCGACCCCGCCAAGGAGGCGGGCGCACAGGTCGGTTCAGGTGATCGGCTGGTAGCGTCGACCGTCCTATGCGCTCTCCTGGCACCGACGGCACCGTCTCCGCCCACCTCGCGCGGTTCGTCGTCGATTCCCTGCACCGGTCGGGTGTGGCCCTGGGCAGGGTCTCCCGATTACCCGACCTGGGACCCGATGTGCTGGGCAACGATCTGGCCCGGGTCTCGACCGCGTCGGCGCTGGCCGTGTGGGAGCAGTTGACGCTCGCGGAGCCGGGGACGGCCATCGGCGCGCTGATCACCGCCGAGGCGCCCATCGGTACGTTCGGTCTGTGGGACTACCTGGTGACCACCGGGCCCAACCTTCGGGAAACCCTGAAGCAGGCGGTGAAGTACAACGCCGTCATCGGTGACGCGACCCAGGAGAAGCTCCTCGTCGAGGAGGACGGGCGCTCCTTCACCATCCGTCACGCGACGGGCAGTTGGGGTCCCGATGTGGTGGAGGCGATCGACTTCTTCGCCCTGGGCATGCTCCTGACCCGATCCCGGGCCGCCACCGGACGGCCCGTCGTCCCGCTGCGCGTCTCGGTGACGCACGCCGCGTCCGGCCGCTTCCGGCGACTGGCCGAGTTCTTCGGGACCACCCGCATCGACTTCGGCGCCGCGTACAACTCGATCACCTTCCACGACAACGACGTACGCGCCCCGCTGCCCAAGGCGCAGCCGGGGCTGGACCGCCTCCTCGCGCAGCAGGCGGCGCTGACGATCGCGTCGGCGCAGCCGGCCCTGCTCTGGCAGGACCGCTTCCGGATGGTCCTCGAGTCCGCCTTCCGGGAGGACACGGTGAGCCTGGAACACGTGGCGCAGCGACTGGCGATGAGCCCGCGCACCCTGCAGCGGCGCCTGGGCGAGCACGGGACGACCTGGCGCGAGGAGGTCGAGGCCGTACGCCAGGCGCACACCATGGAACTCCTGCGCGCCACCGACCTGCCGCTGCGTTCGGTCGCGGCCCGGGTCGGTTACAGCGACATGCGCGCGCTGCGCCGGGCGGTGCGCCGCTGGGAGGGCCGGGCTCCCCGCGACATCCGCAACGAGGCGGGCCCGGCGGCCATGCCGTTGGGCGCCGACGCGGTCAACTGACCCGCCCCGGTCGCCCGACATCGGCGGTCGATCCGGTCACTTCATCGGGTACTGGGTCTTCTCCGCGAGCTTGCCGTCCTTGAAGCAGAAGCGGAGCACGGTCTCTTGGCCGTTCTTGGTCTCGCCGCTGGATATGTACCAGGAACAGGTGCTGCCCTCGGGCTCGACCGGTCCGCCGTCCTTGAGGGCGCTCTTGACGAAGCTGTCCCCGGACGGGAGCTTGCCGCGGACCTCGCTCTCCGCGTCCCCGGTCTTCACGGCCTCGTAGACCGCGGGATCGACGAGGGTCTTGTCGGCCATGTCGAGGACCTTCCCCATGCCGAAGACCACTGCCATGAGGAGGCCCGTACCGAGCACCAGCGCCACCGCACACCCGATCAGACAACCCTTGCGCTGAGCCACGCCCGTTCCTCCGTGTCGTTCGTGTCCGGCGGCGGTCGCCTGGACACTCACACCCTCGCAAAGGGCCGGGGCCGCGGGCTGTCCTCGAAAGTCGTCGGCCGTCACAACGATCGTCGTTCGAGGTCGGACCCACTGCGCCGTGTATACAGGGAGGAGATCGACTATTCGGGCGAAGCGAGAGGATCCCACCGTGAGTGAGCAGACCATCGAGCCGCTGATCGTCGTCGGCGTGGACGGGTCGAACCATTCGAAGGAGGCGGTGCGCTGGGCGGTCGCGCAGGCCGCGATGACGGGCGGCCGGGTGCACGCCGTCATGGCCTGGGAGTGGAACCGCAATCCGTTCGCCATCGGCCCGACGGCCGCCGAGACCGCCGACGCGGAGGTGGTGACGGCCGAGGAGGCCGCCCGCCGGAAGCTGGCGGACACGGTCGCCGCCGCCGTCGGCACCTCGCCCGGGGTGCCGGTGTTCCGGCGCGTCGAGCAGGGGTCCCCGGCGCAGGTCCTGGTCGACGCGTCGAAGGAGGCGGACCTGATGGTGGTGGGGACCCGCGGGTACGGGGGCTTCAAGGGCGCGCTGCTCGGCTCGGTGAGCCAGCAGGTCGTGCAGTACTCCGCCGGCACGGTCGTCCTCGTCCGCGAGGGCGAGGACCGGAACGACTGACGCGTCGTGTCCGGGCGTGGCCCCGCCGACCTGACGGCAGCACGCTCAGCGAAGCAGGCGGTCCAGCATCACCTTCAACGCGTCAGCGCCATGAGTGCTGCCGCTCGGCCGGGTCGTGGAACCCCGGTCAGCCACGGGTCCTCCGGATCGTGGGCGTCCCGTCCGAGGCCGGCCCGGCCGGACGAGGATTCTCGTAGCAATTCGAACCCCTGCTCCGCTCCCAGAGGTCGGCCAGGTGTGCGTGGAGGACGTCGTACGCCTCCCGCGGGGTGAGGTGGCCGATGAGGACGTGCGTGGTGAGACCGTCCGCGAGGGCGAGGAGGGTGCGGGCCTCGCGCCGCGCGTCGAGGCGCCCGGCGCCGTCGGCGTCCTCGCCGGCTTCCGCGATGAGGCGGGTGAACACCTCCTGCAGGGTCGCGTAGTTCGCCTTGAGCGTCCTGGCGAGCACCTCGCTGACGGCGGCCTGCGCGACGAAGGCGAGCCAGACCCGGGCCTCGGCGCGGTGCTCCTCCCGGAGCAGCGAGATCTCGGTGACCGCGTGCCCCAGGGCGGTGCCGGCCGACTGGGCCGGGCTCCGGACGAGCCGGGCCTGTACGCGCTCCATGATCCGCTCACCGATGTGCCCGAGCGCGAACACGAGCATCTCCTCCTTGGTGCGGAAGCACCGCTGAACGGCGCCCATCGACACCTGCGCGCGGGCCGCGACGTCGCGCAGGGTCACCCCCTCCAGCCCGCGCTCGTCGGCGAGGTGGCAGACGGCCTCCGCGATGAGGCGGCGTCGGCCCACGTGATCCACCTGCCTGGGCATGTCCGGCCCCTCCCTGTTCCACAGCACTCCGCCTGTGCAGCACTTTATGCGATGCGCACGTATCGGTTCCAGGGGTACGCTTCGGTTCCGATGCAAGCGCATCGGAACATGGATGGGGAGGGAAGCGACATGCGGGACGCCCTGTGGAGGATGTCGGCCGCCGCGCAGGCGGAGGCGGTACGCGGCGGAGAGGTCTCGGCCGTCGACCTGGTCGACAGCCACCTGGATCGGATCGCCGCGGTCAACCCGCGGGTGAACGCGGTCACGCAACTCCTGGCGGAGCGCGCGCGTGCGGCCGCGGCACAGCTGGACCGGCGGCGGGCGGCCGGTGACCTGCTGGGACCACTCGCGGGCGTGCCCTTCACGGTGAAGGAGAGCACCGCGATCGAAGGCGCGGCGACCACCTTCGGCACGGCGCGCTTCCGCGACCTGGTGGCGCCCGCCGACGCACCCCCGGTGGCCCGGCTGCGCGCGGCGGGGGCCATCCCCATCGGGCACAGCAACATCCCCACGCTGATCCTGGCGGGGATGCACACGCGCAGTGAGCTGTACGGCGACACGGTCAACCCGTGGGACAGCGGCCGGACCCCGGGCGGATCCAGCGGTGGCGACGCGGTGGCCGTGGCCACCGGTATGGCGGCGCTCGGGCTCGGCAACGACTCCGGCGGGTCGGTGCGCATCCCGGCCCAGTTCTGCGGTGTGGCCGGACTGAAGCCGACCACGGGCCGGTTCCCCGCCGACCACCGGATCCTCGGCCCGGACGACCCCGGGCCGGCGTCCCAGATGCTCGTCACCGACGGCCCGTTGGCCCGGAGCGTGGCCGATCTCGCCCTCGCCTACGAAGTGCTAGCCGGGACCGATCCGCGCGACCCGCGCGCCGTGCCGGTGCCCGCGTACGGCGAACCGCTCCCCGGGCGCGTGAAGGTCGCGGTCGTGGCGGACCCCGGCGGGCACGGTGTCCACCCCGCGGTCCACGGGGCCGTCACGGCCGCGGCGGACGCGCTCCGCGACGCCGGCTACGACGTGCGCGAGGTGCCGGACGTGCCGCGGCTGGACGAGGCGCTCGACGCGTACGGCCGGATCACCGTGACCGAGTTCGCCCCGAACTGGCCGGTGGTGCGCACGCTGCTCGGCAGGGGCGGGGACCGCTACATCGAGATGATGATGGAGCGGACCCCGCCCGCGAGCGCGGACGAGTTGATGAAGCTGATGGGCACCTGGATGAACATCCGTCGCTCGTGGGCCGAATTCCTCGACGAGTACCCGCTGCTGCTCGGCCCGGTCTTCACCGAGCCGCCGGTCGAACCGGGGCTGGAGTCGCGTGACAGGGCGGGCCGGGACCGGGTCGGGTCCGGAATGCGGCTGTGCACCGTGACCAGCTTCGTGGGCGTGCCCGGTGTGGCCGTACCGACGGGGATCGTCGACGGTCTCCCCTGCGGGGTGCAGATCGTCGGGCGCGCGTTCCGGGAGGACCTGTGCCTGGCAGCGGCCCGGGCGGTCGAGGACCGGCTCGGAGTGCTCACACCGGTCGACCCGCGTACAGGAGGGGAAGGCCGGGGCCACTGAGCCCTTGGCCTTACGCGGCTCAGGTACCGGGGGCCACCAGGTCCCGGGGGTCCGTGTTGGCCCCGCAGAGGATGACGGCGACCCGGTCGCCCAGCGGCTGCGGCGCCGCGCGCAGCGCCGCAGCCGCGGTGGCCGCGCCCGCCTCGACCACGATCCGGTGCTCCTCCCAGAGCGCGCGCCGGGCGGCCGTGATCTCCGTGTCGGGGACGAGGACCGAGGTCACGTTCTTCTGCTGCGCGGCGGCCAGCGCGTCCGCCGAGACCCGGGTGGCCCCCAGGGAGTCGGCGGCGACCGATTCCACGGCCACGTCCACGACCCGGCCCGCCGCCAGGGCCGCGTTCAGGGCCCGGCAGTTCTCCGGCTCGACCGCGACCACACGTACGCCGTGTTCGCGTGCGGCCGTGGCGACCCCGGCGAACAGTCCGCCGCCGCCGACCGCGACGACGACCGTGTCCAGCCCGGGCAGGGCGGTCCGGATCTCCTCCAGCAGGGTTCCGGCGCCCGCCGCGATGAGCGGGTGGTCGTAGGCGTGGCTGCTCAGCGCCCCGCTCTCGGCGGCGAACTCCTCGCAGGCGGCCAGCGCCTGGGCGTACCGGTCGCCGACGAGTCGCACCTCGGCCCCGTACCCGCGCAGCCGTTCCACCTTCACCCGCGGGGCGTTGGCGGGCAGGAACACGGTCGCGGGCACGGACAGCGCGCGGGCCGCCCAGGCGCAGGCCAGCCCGGCGTTGCCGCCGGAGGCGATGGTGACCCCGGCGGCCGGGAGGGCGCCGGCCTCGTGGTGGGCGGCGAGGAAGTTGCGGGCGCCGCGCGCCTTGAAGGAACCGGTGTGCTGGAGGTACTCCAGCGCGTACCAGACCCCCGCTTCGGCCGCGGGCGCCACCGTGACGGGGCGGATCCCGCCCGCGATCCGGTCGGCGGCGGCGCGGACGGCGGCGTGGTCGAGCTGCTGGGCCGGTGTTGCGGGCATGGGCTGTCTCCCCATCAGGTGCGGGTGGTGGACCGGGTGGGCCGGGCGGGTGCGGTGGCGGCGTGGCCGGGTGCGGTGGCGGCGTGGCCGGGTGCGGTGGGCCGGGCGGCCTCGATCAGCTGGCGCAGGGCCCCGTAGTAGACCTCGTGGTCCGTCAGGGGAGGCAGTACGTCGGGCAGTCCGCCGGAGAGCACGGGGAACTCCTCGGGATCCAACGCGGCCAGGGCCGCCCGCGAGGCGGCGGTCACCGCGGCCGGATCCCGGTGGTCGACGAAGGCCGCGCTGCCCAGGGTGAGCAGGTACATGCGGCGGTAGGTGGTCATCGCCTCGGCGGGGGTCATCCCGGCGGCCACGCTGTCGGCGAGCGAGGGCTCCACGAGCCGGGCCAGCAGCTGACGACCGAGCCAGGGCCGGCCGCCGCGCAGCACCAGCAGTCCGGGGTGGGCGGTCAGCAGCAGGTACAGGGCGCGGAACCGCTCTTCGGCGGCCTGCGCCCAGTCCGTGCCGGCCGGGATCTCGGGGAGCTGCCCGGCGAGGTGCTCGGTGCACAGGTCGAGCAGGCCCGCGAGGTCGACGCAGCGGCGCTGGACGGTGGCGTGCGAGACCTCCAGCCGGTCGGCGAGGGCGCGGAAGCTCAGGTGGCCGGGCCCTTGCTCGTCGAGGATCCGCAGGGCGGCGACGGCGACGGCCTCCGGGGTCGCACGGTCCAGGGCGGCTGATCTTCGCGGCATGAGATACACCGTAACATACGATGTATCTGCACTTTCGTGTGACATCGATTGCAGCCATATTGCTGGTCATCGGCCGACAATCAGCGACTTGTGTTGACAGTGGGTAATCGCCTCGCTGCACTGGGCGCACGACTGCCCCCACGTCAAGGAGACTCCGTGCCGCCTCGCCTGCGTGCAACGCTCCCCTGCCTGACCGCGGCCGCCCTGTTCGCCGTCGCGCTCTCCCCCGCCCCGGTGGCGGCCGAGCCCCGGGCGACCTCGGACACCCCGCTCGCGCTCACCCCGCCCATGGGGTGGAACAACTGGGCGCACTACATGTGCGACATCGACGAGGCCAAGGTGGTGGCCAACGCCGACGCGCTCGTGTCCACCGGGCTCGCCGCCAAGGGCTACGACACGGTGACCGTCGACGACTGTTGGATGACCAAGAGCCGCGACGCGCAGGGCAGTCTGGTCGTCGACACGGCGAAGTTCCCGCACGGCATGGCCTGGCTCGGCGAGTATCTGCACGCCAAGGGCCTGAAGTTCGGCATCTACCAGGACGCGGGCTCCCTCACCTGCGAGAAGTACCCCGGCAGTGGCGCCCCTCAGGGCGGCGGCGCGGACCACTACGCGCAGGACGCCCGGCAGTTCGCCTCCTGGAAGGTGGACTACGTCAAGATGGACGGTTGCAACCTCTGGGTCCCGGAGGGCGCGACCAAGGAGGAGGCCTACCGCGACGCCTACAACGCCGTCGCGAAGGCCCTGCGGGACAGCGGCCGGGACATGGTCCTGTCGGCCTCCGCGCCCGCCTACTTCCAGCAGGGCGAATGGGGCGGCTCCGACTGGCACAAGGTCCTCGACTGGGTCGGCGAGACCGGCCAGCTGTGGCGCGAGGGCAAGGACATCAAGGTCTACAACCCGGCCGCACCGGCCACCTCACGGTGGAGCGCGGTCATGGGCAACTACGGCTACAACCGCTGGCTCGGCCGGTACGCGGGTCCCGGCAACTGGAACGACCCCGACTTCCTGATCGCGGGCGCCCCCGGCCTCACGGCCGCCGAGAGCCGCAGCCAGGTCGCCCTGTGGGCCATGATGGCGTCCCCCTTCATCCTCTCGTCCGACGTCTCGAAGCTGACCCCGGCGGGCCTCTCGGCCCTCGGCAACACCCGGATGATCGACCTGGACCAGGATCCGATGGGCCGTCAGGGCTCCGTGGTCTCCTCCAACGCCACCTTCGAGATCCTGGTGCGGCCGCTCGCGAACGGCGACCGCGCGGTCGCCGTGCTCAACCGCTCCGCCAGCACCCGGGACATCAACGTGCCGCTCGACGAGATCGGCCTGCCCGACTGCACCGCCGGCGCCCAGGACCTCTGGAGCGGTACGAGCCGCGAGATCTCCGAGACGCTGACCGGGAAGGTCGCCGGGCACGACACCGGGGTCTGGCGGCTCAGCCCGCGCGGCTGCGCCGAGGCCGTACCGACCGGGCAGATCGTCGGTGACGGAGCCCGGTGTGCCGACGGCGCCAACACCACCGGCGTCGGCGCCGTGGTGATGGCCGCCTGCACCGGAGCCCCCGACCAGCGTTGGACCGTGGGCAAGGACGCGCGCCTGCGGCTGGCCGGCGAGTGCCTGTCGGCGGGCGTGGACCGCCTCGTGGAACTGGCCGACTGCTCGGCCCGCCCGGAGGAGCAGCCCGGCCAGAACTGGTCGCAGCGCCGTGACGGAGCCCTGGTGGAGGAGGTCAGCGGGCTGTGTCTGACGGCTCCGGCGGCCGCCACCCCCGCCGAACGGCTGCGGCTGACCGACTGCGGCGACCACCGGGTCGACCAGGCCTGGGCCCTGCCGGTCTGACGGCCCGGGCGAACGGATGAGGAACCCGACGCATCGCAGCAGGCGCAGGCCGAGGACCCGGCGCCCGCTCACCCTCGCCGCTCTTCCGGCGGCGCTGCTGGCGCTGATCTGCGCGGGGCCCGCGCCCGGGGCCACCGCCCCGGGTGCGGGATCGCCCGCACGTGCCGACGTACGGACCGACGTACGGACCGACGCGCACCCGGACGCGCACCCGGACGGGCACCCGGGTGCCGTCCGGAGTCCGGGCCGCGCCCGCACCTTCGACGTCGCGCCCGCGCGGGCCGCCCTGCGACGGCTGCTTCCGCGCCACTGGGGGCAGTTCACCCTGGTGCCCGACACGACCGCCGACGCCGACACCTTCACCGTGTACGGCACCGCCGGCGCGATCACCGTCCGCGGCAGCACCGGAGCCACCCTGCTCACCGGGGTCGGCTGGTACCTCCAGCACGTCGCCGGGGTCGACATCGGCTGGCCCGGCAACAGCATCGGCATGCTGCCCGCCCGGCTCCCGGCGGTGCCTTCCCCGGTCACCCGCGGCGCGCAGGTGCCCCACCGGTACGCCCTGAACGACACCGACGACGGGTACTCCGGCCCGTACCGCTCCTTCGAGGAGCACCAGCGGCAGATCGACCTGATGGCCCTGCACGGCATCAACGAGGTGTTCGTGCAGGTCGGCGCCGAGTACCCGTACCACCGGGCGCTCCAGGGGTTCGGCTACTCCGCCGCGGAACTGCGGCAGTGGATCCCCGGCCCCGGCCACCAGAGCTGGTGGCTGCTGCAGAACCTGAGCGATTTCGGCGGGCCGGTCACCGAGCGGCTCATGCGCGAGCGCGCCGAGCTGGGCGGGCGGATCGCCGAACAGCTCCGCGGACTCGGCATGACCCCTGTGCTGCCGGGCTACTTCGGCACCGTGCCGCCCGGGTTCGCCGCGCGGAACCCGGGTGCGGCCACGGTGGCACAGGGCGACTGGGCGGGCTTCGACCGCCCGGACTGGCTGGACCCCGCCTCGCCCGTGTTCGCGAAGCTGGCCGCCACGTACTACGCCGAGCAGCGCGAGGTGTTCGGGGACAGCGCGATGTACCGGATGAGCCCACTGCACGAGGGCGGCCGGACCGGCTCCGTCGACGTCGGGGCCGCCGCGCGCGCCATCCAGGGCGCGCTGCACGCAGCCCACCCCGGGGCGCTGTGGGCGGTGCTGGGCTGGCAGGACGACCCGACGGCCGAGCTGCTGGCCGGGGTGGACACCTCGAAGCTACTGATCCTGGACGGGCTCTCCGACCGGTACAACCGGCTCGACCGGGAGGCCCGTTGGGGCGGGGTCCCGTACGCGATGGGCACCATCTACAACTTCGGCGGGCACACCACGGTCGGTGCGAACAGCTCTGTCTGGATCGAACGGTTCGGGCCCTGGCGGGACAAGCCGAACAGCGCCCTCGCCGGGATCGCCTACCTGCCGGAGGCCACCGGGACCAACCCGGCCGCCTTCGACCTCTTCACCGATCTGGCCTGGGAACGCGGGCCGATCGACCAGCGCGCGTGGTTCGCGGACTTCGCGGCCCGCCGCTACGGCCGCCCGGACGCCGCGGCCGCCGCGGCCTGGGAGGAGCTCCGCAAGGGGCCGTACAGCACCTCCTCCGGCCTGTGGTCGGAGTCGCAGGACAGCCTGTTCACCGCCCGGCCGAGCCTGACCGCGGCGGGGGCGGCGTACTGGAGCCCCAGGTCCATGCGCTACCCGGCGGGTTCGGTGCGCAAGGCCCTGGACCACCTGCTGAAGGTGGATCCGGCCCTGCGCGGCTCCAGCGCCTACCGCTTCGACCTGGTGGACACCGCCCGGCAGGCCCTCGCCAACCACTCGCGGGTGCTGCTGCCGAAGATCAAGGCGGCCTACGAGGCCAAGGACCTGACCCGCTTCCGCGCCCTGACGGCCGAGTGGCAGGACGGGATGCGGTTGTTGGACGCGGTCACCGGCTCCGACCCGGCCTTCCTCCTCGGCACCTGGCTCTCCGGGGCCCGCTCCTGGGGCGCGGACCAGGCCGAGCAGGACCGGTACGAGTACGACGCGCGCTCGCTGCTGAGCGTGTGGGGGCGCCGCAGCACCAGCGAGGGCGGTTTCCTGCACGATTACGCGAACCGCGAATGGAGCGGCCTGATCTCGGAGTTGTACGCACCCCGGTGGGCGCACTACTTCGCGTCGTTGGACGAGGCACTGGTGCGGAAGGCCGCGCCGCGGGAGATCGACTGGCACGCCTTCGAGGCGGAGTGGGCCGGACGCACCACCCGGCACCCGAACCGCCCGAACGGTGACCCGTACCGGGCGGCCGCACAGATCGCCGCGGCCCTGCCGACGGCCGCCGCCACCCGCTGACCCACCCGCTGTCCCACCCCGTACGGGCCGGCCCGGCATCCGGGCCG
>NZ_JBGBPT010000044.1:51375-71960 GCF_041106355.1 Streptomyces sp. BF23-19
CGGACCGTTTCTCGGGCACCCTGCAGTTCGGCACCGCCGGACTGCGCGGTGAGATCGGCGCCGGCCCGTACGGGGTCGTCACGCCGTGACGCACCGCACTCGCGCCCGGAAGCGCGCGGGCCGCGACGGCACGGCGGCGACACGGATCCGCCCGGTCGCGGGACACTGGCCGTGTGGAGGCACACCCGAGCCGTGACGCGCGGCCGCGGCGCACGACGGGCGCCGTCAGCGGGATCGTCGCGGCCGTGGCCGGACTGGCGTCCGCGCAACTGGCCGCGGCCGCCGGCCGGCCCGAGGCCTCACCGGTCACGGCCGTCGGCGGGGCCGTGGTCGACCTGACACCGGTGGCCGTCCGGGAATGGGCCATCCGGCTGTTCGGCACCTCCGACAAGCTGGTGCTGGGCCTCGGCATCCTCGCCGTCCTGGCCGCGCTCGCCGTCGGCACCGGGCTTCTCGCCGTCCGTCACCTCCCGGCCGCGCTCGCCGTCACGGGCGGTTTCGGTCTGGTGGGGGCGCTGGCGGCACTCAGCCGGCCGGAGGCCTCCTGGCGGGACGCGCTGCCCTCGCTGGTGGGCGCGCTGGTCTCGGCCGGAGTGCTGTACCTGCTGGTCACGGCCGCCGGACGGATCCGCCCGGCCTGGGCCGCGCGGGGCGGGGCCGACGGGGCCGGCTCGATGGACCGTCGCCGCTTCGGCCGCCTGGTGGTCGCCGTCCTGGCGGCATCGGCCGGGGTCGGACTCGGAGCACGGCGCCTCGGCGCCCACGGCTCGGCCGACGCCACCGCCTCCCGGGCCCGCTTCCGTCTCCCCCGGCCCACCGTGCCCGCGCCGCCGGTGCCCGCCGGCGCGGATCTACGGGTGCCCGGACTCGGCCCCTTCCTCACCCCGAACCAGGACTTCTACCGGGTGGACACCGCGCTGGTCGTCCCGCGCGTGGACGCGGACACCTGGCGGCTGCGCGTCCACGGGGAGGGGGTGACGCGGCCGCTGGAGCTGGATCTGCGTCAGCTCCTGGCCCGGCCGGTGGTCGAGCACGACATCACCCTCACGTGCGTGTCCAACGAGGTCGGCGGCCCGTACGCGGGCAACGCCCGCTGGCTCGGCGTACGCCTCGGGGACCTGCTCCGCGAGGCGGGGGTGCGGCCGCCGTCCCAGGGCGGGACCGCCGACCAGCTGGTGGCGCGTTCCGTGGACGGCATGACCATCGGGACGCCGGTCGAGGCGGTCATGGACGGCCGGGCGGCGCTGCTGGCCGTCGGCATGAACGGCCGCCCGCTGCCCTTCGCCCACGGCTTCCCCGTCCGGATGGTCGTACCGGGCCTCTACGGGTACGTCTCCGCCTGCAAATGGCTCGCCGAGCTGCGACTGACCACCTTCGCCGCCTACGACGCCTACTGGGTGCGCCGGTCCTGGGCGCAGCAGGCCCGGATCAAGACGCAGGCGCGCATCGACACCCCCCGCCCGTACGCCGACCTGTCCCCGGGCCCGGTGGCGGTCGCCGGGGTGGCGTGGGCCCAGCACCGCGGGATCGAGCGGGTCCAGGTACGGGTGGACGGCGGCGCCTGGCAGGAGGCGCGGCTCGGGACGGCGGACGGCGTGGACACCTGGCGCCAGTGGGTCTGGCCCTGGCAGGCCACCCCCGGGCGGCACACCCTGGAGGTCCGCGCTACGGACGGCACGGGCACCGTCCAGACGGGCGTCCGCACCGGCACCGTCCCGGACGGGGCGACCGGGTGGCACGCGGTGGACGTGAACGTCCGGGCCCTGGGCTGAGCGGTGGCGCCGCCTAGAGGCGGACCGGCAGTGACTGGACGTTGTTGCTGATGAAGCTGTTCTGGTACGGGAGTTCGGCGTCCGGGACGGCGAGGTCGAGGTCGGGGAAGCGGGTGAAGAGCCGTTCCAGGGCGATCGTGGCCTCCAGTCGGGCGAGCGGGGCCCCCGTGCAGTAGTGGGCGCCGTGGCCGAAGGCGAGGCTTCGGGCGGCGGTGGGGCGGGTGATGTCGAAGCGGTCGGCGTCCGGGCCGTGGAAGGACTCGTCGCGGCCCGCCGCGCTGTACCCGGCGAGCACCGGGGTGCCCTGCGGGATCACTGTCCCGTCGACGGTCAGGTCGCGGGT
This sequence comes from Streptomyces sp. BF23-19, assembly GCF_041106355.1. Lineage (NCBI taxonomy): Bacteria > Bacillati > Actinomycetota > Actinomycetes > Kitasatosporales > Streptomycetaceae > Streptomyces > Streptomyces sp. BF23-19. The sequence goes on from NZ_JBGBPT010000044.1 coordinate 53,491, forward strand.
GGGGTAGCGGAAGGGGAACCAGCTCACCGGGGTGTCCCAGCGCAGGGTCTCGTCGACCACGTCCGACCAGGTGGCCTTGGCGTCCAGGACCAGGGCCAGCTGGTCGCGGTGGGCGCACAGCGCGCGGACCGCGTTGACGATGAGGTTGAGGGTGGTCTCGTGACCCGCGACGAGCATCAGCCGCATGGTGCCGATGAGTTCGACCTCGGTGAGCCGGTCCCCGTCGTCCTCGCGGGCGGCGATCAGCGCGCTGGTGAGGTCCTCGCCGGGGTTCGCGGCACGGGCGGCCGCGATCGTGCCGGTCAGGGCCATGAGTTCCTGCAGGGCGACCATCTTCTCGGCCGGGGTGATGTCGGTCGCGATGATCACCCTGTTGGTGAGGTGGTGCAGCCGGCCCCGGTGCTCGGGGTCCACGCCGAGCAGTTCGCAGATGACGTTCATCGGGAGCGGGAGGGCGAAGTGCTCGTACAGGTCGGCGGTCCCGTCCGGGGACTCGGCCGCGGCCCGCCCGAGGTCGTCGAGGAGTTCGGCGGTGAGCTCCTCGACGCGCGGCCGCAGCCGTTCCACCTGTCGGATCGTGAAGGCCTTGCCGACGAGCCCGCGCAGGCGGCGGTGGTCGGCGTCGTCCGCGGTGTGCATGCCCTGGGCGTTGGCGAAGACGCGCAGCGGCCAGTCGGCGGGGATGGTTCCGTCGTGGAGGGCCGGGAAGTGCCGGGCACCCTTGGCGACTTCGGGGTGGGCGAGGAACTCCTTCAGCGCGTCGTGTCCCAGGACGACCGCTCCGGGGACCCCGCCGGGGAGCACGACCTCCGCCACCGCGCCGTGCTCGGCGCGCAGCCGGGCATTGAGGGCGTGCGGGCAGCCGCCCGCGGGGTCGATCACGTGCGGGGCCGGGCCCTGCGGGACGGGTGAGGTGTGGGACGACAAGCCGGTTCTCCTGACCTGATGGACGAAACTCGGTCAACAGTGCGGCCTCGGGGGCGGGTTGGACAAGCCCGTGCCCGCCCCGTCTCAGAACCAGTTGAGCGTGAGGGTGAAGGTGGCGCCCGCGGTGGCTCCGGTGGCATCGCTCGCGGTGGCGGTGACCTGGAAGGCGCCGCTGCCCCAGGGCTTGCCGGTGATCCGCCCGGAGGCGCTGTCGAGGGTCAGTCCCCAGGGCAGGCCGGTGACGGCGTACCGGACGGGGGGCTTCGCCCCGGTGGTGGCGAGCTGGACGGTGCAGGACTGGTTGAACTTGCACGTCTGCGGGCCGGGGTCGGTGAACTTCAGCCCGCCGGGCGTGGGGGTCGGTGTGGGTGTCGGGGTGGGCGTGGGTGTCGGGGTCGGGGTGGGTGTCGGGGTCGGGGTGGTGCCGCAGCCCGGGGTGGCTTCCGGCGGCAGCGGGACCCGCCAGATCTGGGTGTCGTTCTCCGAACCCACGAGCAGGTTCGCGCAGTCGGCGTAGGTCACCGTCTCCCCCTGCGACTGGGCCGGGAGGGCGACGTCCGCGAGCTTGACCCCGGCCGTGTCGTACACGGAGGCCGTGTTGGCGCCCAGCGGGCCGCCGCTGCGCAGGGTGTACGAGGCCCCCGTGGGCGAGAAGGCGCCGTCGGTGGCGAACACGGGGCCGGGCCGGACCTCGGTGAGGGTGTTGACCTGCCCGGTCACCGGCGGCAGTGGGGCCTGGTACAGCTTCCCGGCGGCTCCGATGAGCTTGCTGGCGACGTAGAGGCGGCCGGTCACGGGATCGGCGAGCAGGGACTCGGCGTCGTGCTTGCCGTCGGCGTAGGCGAAGCGGTACGTCACGGGCGTGACCGTGGCGTTCGTGAGCTGATCGGGCTCGGCGAACCGGTGCACGGTGATCTCCGCGCGCCCGCTGAAGTTGTCCCCGATGTCGCCGACGAGGAGGGCCGGGCCGCCGCTCGCGTCCGTGCCGAGCGCGAGGCCTTCCCAGTCGGTGTTGCCGACACCGGAGACGGTGAAGGTGGCCAGCAGCCGGCCGGTGGCGGTGGTGCAGTCGACGGCGAAGACCTGGTTCGTGTTGCCGCTGTCGTTGACGGCGTAGAAGACCCCGGGATGTTTGCGGCTCATGGCGAGGCCGCTGAGTTCGGCGAGGCCGCCGGGGAGGGTGCACTTCTTCTCCGGCGCGAGGGCCGCGACGGCGGAGACGGCGGACGTGGTGGAGGGGGTGGAGCGGGTGGACGGGGTGGAGGCGGTCGCGGTGGCCATCCAGGCGAACGCGGACAGGAGCGTGGCGAGGCCCGCGGTCGCGAGGGCGGCGGCCCGTGGGGGTGTCAGGAGTCGGGGCATGCGCACAATGTGAGGGGACATCGGTCGGCCTGCCAGACCCGATCGCGCCCCGTTCGAGCATCGTTCAATGCCGTGGGGGCATGTCCGGTCAGCGCACCGGTTCCCGGACCGGCGCCTTGTGGCCCGCTTGCGCGATGAACGCGCGGGCCGCCCGGCCGAGCGGCCGCCGGGCGTGTGCGATGCCCACCGGGCGCAGCAGCGGCGGGGTGAAGGACCGGATCTCGGCGCGGCTCCCGAAGGCCCTCAGCACCACGTCCCGGTACCAGATGAGCGAGCCCCGGCCGTCCGTCACCCCGGTCACCCAGGCGAGGCGTTCGTCGACCTCCAAGGTGGGGAGGGGCCGCACTCCCAGGCAGCTGAACATGGCCTCCATCTCGGTGCGCCGGCCGGTCCCCGGCGTGGGCAGCACCATCGGCAGCCCGTCGAGCATGCGCAGGGGCATCGGGTGCGGCAGCCGGGAGCCCGGTGGCGATATCAGCACCACCTCGCGTTCCTGGATGAAGTGGGTGGAGAGCTCCTTGTCGACGGGCAGGTCGACCAGGGCCAGTTCCGAACGCCCCTGGGTCACCTCCTCGACCAGGGCCTCCCTGCTGCCGTGCTGCTGGAGCCGGACGTCGACGGTCGGGTGCCGTGCGGTGAAGGCCGCGATCAGGTCGGTGGCCAGGTCGAGGGCGAGGGTGGGGGTGGTGACCAGGGTCAGGACCGTCCGGGCGTCCCCGCCGTGCGGGGTCCCGATGTCGTCGATGGCCTCCACCGCGTTGAGTACGGTCCGGGCCAGCCGGACGACCCGGGCCCCCTCCGGCGTGAGGTCCACCCCCCTTCCCCGGCGGGCGAGGAGCTCGACGCCGAGATCGCGCTCCATGGCCTGTACGGCCCGGGACAGCGCGGACTGGGCGACGAAGACCGAGGCGGCGGCGCCGGTGATGGACCGGCAGTCGGCGACGGCGACGAGGTAGCGGAGCTGCGCGAGGGTGGGGGTCATGACCGGACGGTAACCGCGTGAGGCTGTACCTGTAAGGGCTCGTCGGGTGAACAACTGTCCGCTTCCGGCGTGACGGTCATGCCCGGTCGGTGGCTACGCATGCCGGCGCGGCATGCCCGTGTGCACCCGGTACGCCGGCCCGCGCGGCGGGGGCGACCCGGCCGGGCGGAGAACGCCGCAGGCCACCGGCTCGGCCGGGGGGTGTGGGAGCCCCGCCCGGGCGGGTTTTCGGGTGGCACGTGTACGTCGCGAGTGCGAAGCATCGTATTCCGCATGGCTGTTGACAGTGCAGGGCGACCACCGCACGATGCAACGCGGCATTGCGGGTGATTGACCACGGTTCAAGCCCGTCGTACCCGCGGCGGGTTCCCCGGCCGGTGCGTGTGACCGCCACCGCACTCCCCCGTCTTCCGCCCTGCCCCGCACTGCCGCTGCACGGCTCGTCGGCTCGTCCGCTCGCCCTGTTCGGCTGCTCGCCCCGTTCAGCTGCTCGCACCGCTCGGCCGCCCGCCCGTTCGGCAGTGCGCCTGCTCGTCCGTTCTTCCGTCCTGCACTGCGCCATGTCACACAGCATTGGAAGAGGAGCGCCCGTGACCCCCCACCCGCAGCCCGCCGCCACCCGTGACCTGGTCGTCGCCGTCAGCCCCTTCGAGGAACCCCACCCGGCCGTCGTGACCGCCGCCGAACGCGCCGGGGCCCTCGGCCTGCTCGACCTCGGCCGGGACGCCGACGCCGCGCGGCGCGGTTTCGCGGAGCTGGGCCGCCGGCTCGCGGGCGGCGCCCGGTACGGGGTGCGGGTGCCGACCGGCTGCCCACTCGGCCCCGAAGAGCTGCCCGCCGCGGTGGACACCGTGCTGCTCGCCGCCCCCGCCTCGCACACTCCCGGGCAGGTGGCCGCCTGGGCCGCGGCGGCCGGGCGGCCCCGGGTGTGGGCCGAGGTCACCGGCGCGGCCGAGGCCCGGACGGCCGTCGCCGCCGGGGCGCAGTCGCTCGTCGCCAAGGGCCACGAGGGAGGCGGTCGGGTCGGGGCGGCCACCACCTTCGTCCTGCTCCAGCAGCTCCTCGACGACCCCGCGGTCCGGGTACCCGTGCGGGCCTGCGGCGGGATCGGCCCGCACACGGCGGCCGCGGCCGTCGCGGGCGGGGCCGCCGGGGTGCTGCTCGACGTCCAACTGGCCCTGACCACGGAGGGGGAGACCGACCTCCCCGAGGAAGTGGCCGCCGCACTGAGGGCGATGGACGGCTCCGAGACCCGGCTGATCGACGGACACCGGGTGTTCACCCGACCCGACCTGCCCCCGCCGGACGGGCCCGTACCCACCCTGCTCGGCGCCCGCGGCCTGCGGACCCAGCTGCTTCCCGTCGGGCAGGACGGCGCCTCGGCGGCCCGCCTGGCCGCGCGGTACCGGACCACCGGCGGTGTCCTGCAGGCCGTACGGGCGGCCGTCGCCGGGCACCTGGAGGCCGCCGTACGGGCCCGCCCCCTGGCGCGCCCGCTGCCCGTCGCGCAGGGCCCGATGACGCGGGTGAGCGACCAGGCGGCCTTCGCCGCGGCGGTGGCCACCGCGGGCGGGGTCCCGTACCTGGCGCTCGCGGTGATGGAGGGCCCGGACGTACGCCGGCTGCTGGCGGAGACGGCCGAGCGGCTCGGGGACCTTCCCTGGGGCGTGGGCCTGCTCGGCTTCGCCCCGCCCGAGCTGCGGCAGGAGCAACTGGCAGCCGTGACCGAGGCCCGCCCGCCGTACGCGATCATCGCCGGCGGCACCCCGGCGCAGGCGGCCCCGTTGGAGGCCGCCGGGATCCGGACCCACCTGCACGTCCCCTCGCCCGGCCTGCTGGAGCGGTATCTCGCGGAGGGGGCGCGGCACTTCGTCTTCGAGGGGCTGGAGTGCGGCGGACACGTCGGGCCGCGTGCCTCCTTCCCGCTGTGGGAGGAGCAGATCGAACGGCTCCTGGCCTGCCCCGAACCGGCCGCTCTGGACCTGCTGTTCGCGGGCGGGATCCACGACGAACGGTCCGCCGCGATGGCGGTGGCGGCCGCGGCCCCGCTGGCCGAGCGGGGCGCGCGCGTCGGGGTGCTGATGGGCACGGCCTACCTGTTCACCGAGGAGGCGGTCACGGCGGGCGCGGTCCTGCCGGGCTTCCAGCGCGCGGCGGTGGAGTGCGCGGACACCGTGCTGCTGCACACCGCGCCGGGACACGCCACCCGGTGCGCGGCCACCCCGTACGCCGAGACCTTCGAGGCGACCCGGCGGCGGCTCACGGAGAGCGGCATCGAGCAGCGCACGGTGTGGGAGGAGCTGGAACGGCTGAACCTGGGGCGGCTACGGATCGCCAGCAAGGGCCTGCGCAGAAGCGCCGACGGGAGCGGGCTGGAACCGGTCACCGAGGAACAGCAGCACGGAGACGGGCTGTTCATGCTCGGCCAGGCGGCCACCCTGCGCACGGCCACCACCACGATCGCGGCACTGCACGCGCAGGTCACCGAGGGAGCCACCGCGCTGCTGGAGCGGCGGGCCCGGGAGCTCTCCGACGCCCGGCCGACGGCACAGGAGCCGGCGGCCGACCCGCTCGACATCGCCATCGTCGGGATGGCGTGCGCCTATCCGGGCGCCCCCGACCTCGCCGCCTACTGGGCGATGGTCCTCGCCGGTACCGACGCCGTCACCGAGGTACCGGCCGAACGCTGGGACCCGGCGCTCTACTACGACGCCGACCCGGCCCGGGCCGGTGAGCGCACCCCCTCCCGCTGGGGCGGCTTCCTCGGCCCGGTGCCGTTCGACGCCCTCGCGCACGGCATCCCGCCCGCCTCGCTCGCCGGGATCGAGCCGGTGCAGCTGCTGGCCCTGGAGATCTCGGCGCGGGCCCTCGGGGACGCCGGCTACGGCAAGGACCGTGCCTTCGACCGCTCCCGGACCTCGGTGGTCTTCGGCGCGGAGGCCGGTACGGAGCTCGCCGGCGCCTACGGGCTGCGCGCCCTGCACCCCGCCTACCTGGGGGAGCTCCCGGCCGAACTGGACGAGCAGCTGCCGCGCCTCACCGAGGACTCCTTCCCCGGGATCCTCGCCAACGTCATCGCCGGGCGGGTGGCCAACCGGCTGGACCTGGGCGGCGCGAACTGCACGGTCGACGCCGCGTGCGCGTCCTCGCTCGCCGCTCTGGACCTGGCCTGCCGCCAACTGCGCGACCACGACAGCGACATGGTGCTGTGCGGGGGCGCCGATGTGCACAACGGCATCAACGACTACCTGATGTTCGCCTCCGTCCGCGCCCTGTCGCCCGGCGGCCGCTGCCGGCCCTTCGACGCGGCCGCCGACGGGATCGCGCTCGGCGAGGGCGTGGGCGCCCTCGTCCTGAAGCGGCTCGCGGACGCGGAGCGCGACGGCGACCGCGTGTACGCCGTGATCAAGGCGGTCGGCGCCGCCAGCGACGGCCGTTCCCTCGGTCTGACCGCGCCCCGGCCGGAAGGACAGCGGCGGGCCCTGGAGCGCGCGTACGCCCGGGCCGGCATCACCCCCGCCCAGGTGGGCCTGGTCGAGGCGCACGGCACCGGCACCGTCGTCGGGGACAGCACCGAACTCTCGGTCCTGAGCGAACTGTTCACCGCGTCCGGTGCCGAGCCCGGGTCCTGCGCGCTGGGCTCCGTGAAGTCTCAGCTCGGGCACACCAAGTGCGCGGCCGGGCTGGCCGGGCTGATCAAGGCGGCCCGAGCGGTCCACACGGGCGTGCGGCCCCCGACCTTGCACATCGACACGCCCAACCCGGCCTGGCGGGCGGAGAGCAGCCCGTTCTCCTTCGACAGCGAGGCCCGGCCCTGGCCGGTGCCCGTGGAGCGGCGGATCGCCGGGGTGAGTGCCTTCGGCTTCGGCGGCACCAACTACCACGCCGTGCTCGCCGGTCACGGCGGTTCGGCGGAGCCCCGGCACAGCCTGGAGGAGTGGCCGGCGGAACTGTTCTGCTTCCGCGGCGAGGACCGGCGGGCGGCGGGCCGGGCGATGGCCCGGCTGGCCGCGCGGCTGGAGGAGAACGACGCGGCCGGCCGCCCGTGGGCGCTGCGCGACCTGGCGGCGGAGACCGCCGCCGGCACGGGCCCGGTCCACGTCACGGTCGTGGCCGCCGACCTGGACCAACTGGCGGTGCGCCTGGAGCAGGCCCGCGCCTTCACCCCGGGCGCGGGGGTCCACGTACGGGAGGAGGCCGCGGACCCGGGCGAGGTGGCGTTCCTGTTCCCCGGCCAGGGCAGCCAACGCCCGCGCATGCTCGCCGACTTCTTCATGTCCTTCCCCACCCTGAGGCGACTCCTGGACGAGGCCCCGCCGCCGGTGGTGTCGACGATGTTCCCGCCGACCGCGTTCACCGCCGAGGGCCGGGCGGCACAGCGGGCGGCGGTCACCGACACCCGCGTGGCACAGCCGGCCCTCGGCCTCGCGGGGGCGGCGGCGCACCTGCTGCTCGGCGAACTCGGCGTACGGCCGGACTGCGTGGCCGGCCACTCGTACGGGGAGCTCACCGCGCTCTGGGCGGCCGGGGCCTACGACACGGAGGGCCTGCTGCGGCTGAGCGCGCGCCGCGCCGCGGCGATCCTGGCGGCCGCCGGCGCCGATCCGGGATCGATGGCGGCGGTGTCGGCCACGCCGCAGGAGGTACGGGAGATCGCGGCCCGCGCCGGATGCGTGGTGGCGAACCACAACGCGCCCCGACAGTGCGTGATCTCGGGCCCGACATCGGCCGTCGCCACGGCCGTGACAGCCCTCCGTGAGGCCGGCCTCACGGCCGAACCCCTTCCCGTGGCCTGCGCCTTCCACAGCACCGTGGTGGCCGGGGCGGCGAAGACCCTCATGACGGAACTGGCCACGACGCCGCTGTCGAAACCGCACATCCCGGTCTGGTCGAACACGACGGCGAGCCCCTACCCGACGACGGCCGAAGAGGTACGAAGCCTTGCCGCGCGCCAGGTCGCGGAGCCGGTCCGGTTCGTGGAGCAGGTGGAGGCCATGTACGCGGCCGGTGTCCGGACGTTCGTGGAGACGGGGCCCGGCCGGGTCCTCTCCGGTCTGGTCGGCCGGATCCTGCACGGGCGGCCGCACACGGTGGTCCCGCTGGACGTACCGGGGGAGCACGGCCTGGTCCGGCTGGTCACCGCGCTGGCCGAACTGATGGCGGCAGGGGTTCCGGTGGCCCCGCAGGCCCTGTTCCGCGGCCGTACCTCCCGCCTCCCGGAGCACGCCCCGCGCCGGCCGGGCTGGCTGGTGGACGGCCACCTGGTCCGCACCGCGGACGGCGCACCGGTCCCGGGCGGCCTCCGCCCGGCCCGCCGGGTGACGGTACCGGGCTCCGGGGCCCGGTCCGCTCCGACGGCGGATCGCCGGGAGGAGGCAGTACTGGAGTACCTCCGAGGCACGCGCGACTTGATCGAGGCCCAACGGAACGTACTCCTCTGCTACCTGGGCTCCGTGCCGGCGGATCCGCAGGGCGGGGCCGGTGGGGCCGGGAGTGTGCCGGGGCGATCCCCGCAGGGCGCCGAACGCGACTCCGCCGCGCCTTCCGACCCCGCGCCACGTTCGGCGCCCGAGGAGACGCCCCGGCGCGCGCCCGGGCCCGCCGGAACCGCCCACCCCACCGATCCCGCCCCCGCGCAGCCGGGTCCCCGCACCGCCGAGGAGGTCATGGACCTCGTCCTGGAGATCGTCCACACCCGCACCGGATACCCCCGGGACATGCTCGACCCCGAGCTCGACCTGGAGGCGGACCTCTCCATCGACTCCATCAAGCGGGTCGAGATCATCGGCGCCCTCGCCGAGCGCATCGGACTCCCTCAGGACCCGGGCGGCGGCTCCACCGAGTCGGCGGTCGAGGAGCTGTCCCGGATCAAGACCCTGCGCGGCATCGTCGACTGGATCACCTCCCGCGCACCCGCCACGCCAGGGCCCGCACCCGCACCCACACCCACACCCGATCGGCGACCGACGCCACCCCGGTTGAGCCGGCTCCGGGTCGACCTGCTCCCCGTTCCCCTGGCCGAGACCGCCCCCGAAGCCCTGCGCGGCCTGCGCATCGCCCTGGTCGAGGACGGTCAGGGAATCGCGCGCACCCTCGCGACCGCCCTGGAGGACCTGGGCGCCGAGCCGACGATCCTGCCCGAGGCCGAGCCGGGCTTCGACGGCCTCGTCGACCTCTCGGCACTGCGGCCCACCGCCGACCCCGTGCTGCCCGACGCCTTCCCGGGCCTACGGGAGGCACTGACGACCGGAACACCACGGCTGCTGCTCGTCACCGCGCCCGGCACCGCCGGCGCCGGCCTGCACGGCTTCGCGCGCAGCGCGGCCCTCGAATTCCCCGGCACGCTGGTCCGGGCCGTGGACATCCACCCCAAGGAGGACCCGGAACGCATCGCGGCCCAGTTGGTGGCGGAACTGAGCGGCGGTGACGGAAGCAACGACGACAGCGGAAACGGAACCGGGGGCACGAGCGACACCGGCGCCCCCACCTCGGTCGGCTACACCGCCGAGAGCACCCGAGTGGCCCGCCTCCCCGTCCCGGCACCCCTGCCGGCCACCCACGCCCCAGAGGCCCCCGGCGCCCCCGGCGCCCCCGACGGTCCCCCGCCCCTGGACCCCGGCTCGGTGGTCCTCCTCACCGGCGGCGCCCGCGGCATCACCGCCCGCACCGCCCTCGCACTGGCCCGCACCACCGGATGCCATGTGGAACTCCTCGGCCGCACCCCCGAACCGCCCGCCGAGACGGACGAGTTCGGCCAGGCCCAGGACCGGGTCGCGCTGCGCGCCGCGCTGATCGCCGCAGGCCTGCGTACGCCCGCGGAGATCGAGGCGGCGGCCTCACGAATCCTCGCCGAGCGCGAGGTCAGGACCACCCTCGCCGCCCTGCGCACCACGGCGGCCTCCGTCCGCTACCACTGCGCGGACGTCACCGACGAGCGGGCCGTCCGGGCCGTCGTGGCCGACGTACGGGCACGCCACGGCCGCCTGGACGGCATCGTGCACGGCGCCGGCGTACTGCGGGACGGGCTGCTGCGCGACAAGCGACCGGCCGATTTCGCCGCGGTGTTCACCACGAAGGTGACCGGGGCCCGCCACCTGGCCGCCGCGGCGGCCGCGCACGGGGACGGGCCGCCGCCCCGGTTCCTCGCCCTGTTCGGCAGCGTCGCCGGGGTGTACGGGAACCGCGGCCAGTGCGACTACGCCGCGGCCAACGACGCCCTCGACGGCCTCGCGCACACCTGGGCGGAGTCCTTCCCGGGCCGGGTGCTGTCCGTCGACTGGGGCCCCTGGGCGGCGGAGGCGGGCGGAATGGTCACCCCCGAGCTGGAACGTGCGTACGTCCGGCGCGGGATCCCGCTCATCGATCCGGACGCGGGAACCGCGGCGTTCCTCGACGAACTGGCGTACGGGAGCGACGTACAGGTGGTCCTGATGGCGCAGGAGGGCCGGGACGATGCGTGAGGTGGAGCGGAGCGGCCCCCGCCCGACCGATGCGGCGATCGTCGGGATGGGCGCGGTGTTCCCGGGGGCCGCCGACCTGGCCGCGTACCGGCGCAATCTGCTCGCCGGTACGGACTGCGTCGGCGAGGTCCCGCCGGACCGTTGGGACCCCGAGGTGTACTACGACCCGCGGGCCGCCGCAGGACCGGGGGCGGGCGACCGGTTCTACTGCCGGCGCGGCGGCTTCGTCGACGGTCTCGCCGCCTTCGACCCGACCCGGTTCGGGATCATGCCGGCCGCCGTGGAGGGGGCCGAACCGGACCAGATGCTGGCCCTGCACGCGACGGCCGAGGCGATCGCCGACGCGGGCGGGGAGGCCCGGCTGCCCGCCGACCGGTCGCGGATCGCGGTGGTGCTGGGGCGCGGCGGGTTCATGGGGGTGGCCACCGCGCGGCTCGACCAACGGGTGCGCACGGCACATCAGTTGGCGCAGACCTTGCGGGAGCTGGCGCCGGAGCTGGGTCAGCGGCGGATCGCGCAGGTGCGCTCCGCGTTCCAGGCGGCGCTCGGGCCGGAACGGCCGGACGCGTCGATCGGGCTGGTGCCGAGCTTCACCGCCGCCCGGACCGCGAACCGGCTGGACTTCCGTGGGCCCGCCTACACCCTGGACGCGGCCTGCGCCTCCTCCCTGCTGGCCGTGGACCAAGCGGTGGGGCTGCTGGCCGCCGGCCGCTGCGACGCGGTGGTGGCCGGGGCGGTCCACCACTGCCATATCGCGACGCTGTGGAGCGTGTTCACGCAGCTGCGGGCGCTCAGCCCGAGCGAACGGATCCGGCCCTTCGACCGCCGGGCCGACGGGACGCTGCTGTCCGAGGGCACCGGGGTGGTGCTGCTGAAGCGGCTGGCGGACGCCGAGCGCGACGGCGACCGCGTGTACGCGGTGATCCGCGGGACGGGTGTGGCCGGCGACGGCCGGGCGGCGAGCCTGATGAGCCCGCTGGTGGCGGGCCAGGTGCAGGCTCTGGAGCGGGCCTGGCGGGAAGCCGGCCTGGATCCGCGGGCGCCGGGCGCGCTGGGGCTGCTGGAGGCCCACGGCACGGGTACCCCGGTCGGGGACGCCGCCGAACTGGACACCTTGGCGCAGGTGTTCGGCCCGCCAGAGCCGGGGAACGGACCCGGAATCGGCTTCGGCTCGGTGAAGTCGATGCTCGGGCACACCATGCAGGCCTCGGGCATGGCCGGGCTGATCAAGGCGGCCTTGGCCGTGTACGAGGGGGTGCTGCCGCCGACGCTGCACCTCGAGGAGCCGCACCCGGACCTGGCCCGGACCCGGATGCGGCCGGTGAACGCGGCCGAGCCGTGGGAACGCGGTCCGCAGCCGCGCCGGGCCGGGGTCAACGCGTTCGGCTTCGGCGGGATCAACGCCCATGTGGTGCTGGAGGAGGCACCGACGACCTCGCGCCCGGCCCCCGCCCCGGTCCCCGCTCCGGCCCTGGTTCCGACCCCCGCCCCGGCCCGCGGCCCCGGCCGGGCGGCCCCCGTACGTCGTTTCCTGCCGCTGGGAGCCGGGGCCGCGCCGGTCGGTCCGGCCGCGGGGGGCGACGTACTCCTGATCGGTGCGGACACCCCCGCGCAGCTCTCGGCCCGGCTGGCGTCCGCCGCCCCGGTGTCCGGCGGCGACGGGCCCTGCCGGGTCGCGGTGGTCGGGCCCACGCCCCAGCGGCTCGCGTTGGCCGCCAAGGTGGTGGCGCGCGGCCGGCCGTGGCGGGGGCGCGGGGACGTGTGGTTCGCCCCGGAGCCGCTGGGCGGCCGGGTGGCGTTCCTGTTCCCGGGCCTGGAGCCGGAGTTCGCCCCCGTGGTGGACGATGTCGCGCAGCGGCTCGGGCTCGCGGCGCCCCGACTGACCCGGGGCGGGTCCCTCGTGGAGCGGGCCCTCGACGCGATCGGGACCGGCCGGTTCTTCGCCCGCGTCCTGCCCGAACTGGGCATCGAGGCCGATGTGCTGGCGGGCCACAGCCTGGGTGAGTGGGCGGCGATGGTGGCCGCCGGCATGTACCCGCAGGAGGCGGCCGACACCTTCCTCGACTCGCTGCAGCCGGGTGATCTCCGGGTCCCCGATCTCGTGTACGCGGCGCTGGGCTGCGGCGCGGCGCGGGCGCGGGCCGCGCTCCACGACCTGGACCGGGTGGTGGTCAGCCACGACAACTGCCCGCATCAGTCGGTGATCTGCGGGGAGCCGGAGCACGTGGGTACCGCCGTCGCGCGGTTGCGCGGTGACGGGGTGCTCGGCCAGGAACTGCCGTTCCGTTCGGGTTTCCACACCCCGATGTGGGAGCCGTATCTCGGGCAGGTCCGGGCCGCCTTCGGCCGGCTTCCGCTGCGGCCCGCGGAGCTCCCGGTGTGGTCGGCGACCACGTGCGCGCCGTTCCCGTCCGCACCGCGGGACGTCCGGGACCTGGTCGTACGGCATCTGCTGGAGCCGGTCCGCTTCCGCGAGCTGACACAGCGGCTGTACGAGGACGAGGGCGTGCGCGGCTTCGTCACGCTGGGCCCGGGCAGCCTGCCGGGCTTCGTCGAGGACACCCTGCGGGAGCGGCCGCACCTCTCGGTCTCGGCCTCCTCCCCGCGCCTGCCGGGCCTGGCGGCGCTGCGCCGTACCTGCGCCGCGCTCTGGGCCGAGGGGTACGCGCCCCGGTGGGACCGGCTGGCCGAAGTGGCCCCCGTACCGGCGCACATACCGGTTCCCGTATCGCCGCTCGTACCGGCTCCCGTACCGGCACCCGTACCGGCCCCGGTGCGCTCCGCCGGGCGCGCGATACCGCTGGACCTCGGGTCTCCGCTGGTCCGTCTCGGCGAGCCGGCCCGGGCCGCGCTCGTCGGCCTCCTGGCACCGGCACCGACCGCCGCGACACCGCCCCCGGCCCCGACCTCGACGGCCGCACCCGCGGGCGAACGGCCGGTGCTGCTGTCCGCCCTGGACGCGGTGCTGGCCGACGCCGGCTCGGCCGCCCGGGCCGTCACCGAGGCCTGGTCGACGGGAGTACCGGAACCGGCGGCGGCCGCTGTCCCGACGCCGGTCACGGCTCCGGGCGGGCACACCCTGCGGCTGTCCCTCGCCGCGCTCCCCTACGTACGGGACCACTGCGTGTACCTCCAGCCCGACGGCTGGCCGGAGGACTCCGACCGGTTCCCCGTCGTACCCATGACCACCATGCTGGAGCTGGCCGCCGAAGCCGCCCGGCGGCACGCCCCACCCGGTGTCGCCGTCCTCGGCTACGAGGAGGTGCGGGCCCTGCGGTGGCTCGCGGTCGAGCCGGCCGTCGACGTCCAGGTCGCCGTCCGCGGTGACGGTCCCGGCCGGATGCGGGTCACCCTCGGCGACTACGCCTCGGTGGTCGTGCTGCTCGGCGAGCGCTACGGGGAGCCGCCCGCGCCCGACGACACGCCCCTGCGCGAGCCCGGACCCGCCCCGGTCAGCGCCGCGGCCCTGTACCGGGACCGGTGGATGTTCCACGGCCCCCGCTTCGCCGGGGTCCACGAGGTGCGGTCCGTCGGCTCGGACGGCATCCACGGGGTCCTGCGCGCGCTGCCCGACCCGGGCGCGCGGCTCGACGCCGCCGGGCAGCTCTTCGGGCACTGGATGCAGCTGCGGCTGCCGGTCGACCGGCTGGTGTTCCCGGCCACCGTGGACCGCATCCGGTTCTACGGACCTCCGCCCGCCGCGCGGGAGTTGGTGACGGCCACGGCCCGGATCCGCTCCGTCCAGGACGTCACCGTGCGCGGTGACATCGAGCTGCGCGGGGCGGGCGGCGGGGTGTGGGCCCGGATCGAGGGATGGACGTACCGCCGGTTCGGCGCCGACGAGCGGGTCTGGCCGATGAAGTTCACCCCGGAGGTGTGCGGGATCGGCGAGCCCCGGCCCGAGGGCTGGTGCCTGGCCCGGCGCCGCTGGAGCGATCCCGCCTCGCAGGAACTGGTGATGCGCCGCTACCTCGGCGCCGCCGAACGGGCGGCCTACGAGGGGCTGTCGCCGCGCGCCCGGGCGCCCTGGCTGCTGGGCCGGATCGCGGCCAAGGACGCACTGCGTCAGCTGCTGTGGGACGGCGGGGCCGGACCGGTGTTCCCCGCGGAGGTACCGATCGGCAACGATCCGGCGGGCCGGCCGCTGGCCGCGTCCCCGCTGACCGCAGGCTTCCGGCTGTCGATCGCCCACAAGGACCGGATCGCGGTCGCCCTCGCCGACCCGGCCCGGCCGGTCGGCATCGATGTGGAGCAGGTGACGGCGGACCCGGACGCGCTGATCCGGATCGCCCTCGGGCCGGCCGAACTCCGGCTGGCCGAGGGGCTGGCCGCCCGTGGGTGCACCGGCCTTGCCGCCGCGCTCACCGCCCTGTGGTGCGCCAAGGAGGCTGCGGCCAAGGCGGCCGGGGGCGGGCTGGGCGGCCGGCCGCGGGACTGGCGGGTGGCGGGCGACCCGGATTCCGGCGCGCTGATCGTGACCTCCCCCGAGGGGGACCCGTACCCGATCCGCACCACAGCGCTCACCGCACCACTCATCACGCCGCTCGCCTCACCACCCACCGCATCGCTCACCGCATCGCTCACCGACACCGTGCCCGACCACGTCGTCGCCTGGACCGACCACCTCGCGGCGCCCTCCCCCGTACCCGTCCCCCTTCCCCTCACGGAGGCCCGTCATGGCAACTGACATCCTCGCCGAGATCACCGGCATGCTCGTGGAGATCGTCGGCGACGAATACCTGCTCGCGGAGGAGGTCACGATGAAGACGACCTTCAACGAGGATCTCGCCCTGGAGAGCATCGAGTTCGTCGCCCTCGCCGAGCTGCTCCACCATCGCTACGGCGCCGATGTGGACCTGATGGGCTTCCTCGCCGAGAAGGACATGGACGCCATCCTGGCCATGTCCGTCGGCGAGCTCGTCACCCACATCGGCCGGATCACCCACACCTCCCTGGCCCGGGCCGCGGCGGGGTCCTCCCCCGCGTCGGCCGGCTGAGCCGGCCATGGCCTTCGTCCACGCGGGCGCCCTGCGCTTCCACGTCCAGCGGCTCCCGGCCACCGCCGGTGCCGCCGCCCCCGACCGGCCCGTCGTGGTGTTCCTGCACGGGCTGGTCGTCGACAACCTGTCCTCCTTCTACTGCCCCTTGGCCGTGCCGGTGGCCCGGTCCGGTCACGAGGTGGTCCTCTACGACCTGCGCGGCCACGGCCACACCGAGCGTCCGGGGTCCGGCTACGACAGCCGCAGCGCCGTACGGGACCTCTTCGCCCTGCTCGGCGCGCTGGACCTCGGGCGGCGACCGGTCCACCTGGTCGGCAACAGCTACGGCGGGACCCTCGCCCTGCACGCCGCCTTGGCCCGGCCCGACCTGGTCACCGGGCTCACCCTCCTCGAACCGCCGCTCGGCGGTGCCTGGGTGGAGAACATGGTGGACACCCTGTCGGCCGCCGCGCTGAGCCTGGAGGACAGCACGGTCCCGACCGAGCTGCTCACCCTGCGGCTGCGCAAGGCCGCCAACCTGACGGCCATCGCCGACGCCCTCCTCAACCGCACCACGCTCATCGACGACATCGCGGCGAGCCGCGTCTTCACCGCGGCGGACTTCGCCCGGCTGCGCTGCCCGGTCCTGGTCGTCTGCGGCGAGCACTCCGAACTGCTGGCCGGCGGGCGGGAGCTGGCGCACCACGCCCCGCACGGTGTGCTGCGGATCCTGCCGGATCTGGGGCACGACGTCCTGAAGGAGAGCAGCGGGGTCCTACGGGAGACCGTGCTCGCCCATCTCGACGCGACGGCCGACGCGACGGCCGGTACGACGGCCGGCTCGGCGACGGCGGCGGCGTGGCCGCGGGTGGGAGCGCTGGTCCCGTGAGGGTGCTGTTCACCGTGCCGCCACTGGCGGGGCACGTCAATCCGACCGTGGCCGTCGGGGCCGAACTGGCCGCCCGGGGGCATGAGATCGCCTGGACGGGACCGCCCTCGGCGCTGGCCCGGCTGCTGCCCGCGCAGGCCCGGATCCTGCCCGCCGGGGAGGAGCTGGGCGCCGGCGGGTACGCGGCGCTGCACGAGAGCTGGCGCGATCTGCGCGGGGTCGGCGCGCTGCGGTTCCTGTGGGAGGAGGCCCTGGTGCCGCTGGCCCGGGCGATGGTGCCCGGGGTGGCCCGGGCCGTCCGGGCCTTCGGGCCGGACGTGCTCGTCGCCGACCAACAGGCCCTGGCCGGGCCGCTGGTGGCCCGGCGGCTCGGTGTCCCGTGGGTGACGTCGGCGAGTACCTCGGCCGAGCTGACCCGACCCTTCGCGGACTTCCCGAAGGTCGGGGAGTGGGTGGCCGGGCAGATCGCGGGCCTGCTCGCGGAGTTCGGCGCGGGGCGGGACCGGGTGCGGGATCCGGGGAGCGGGGCGGGCTGGGACCCACGCTTCTCCGAGCGGCTGGTGCTGGTCTTCTCCACTCCCGAACTCGTCGGCTCGGGAGCGGACTTCCCGCCCCACTACGCCTTCGTGGGACCGGCCTTCGGGGCCCGTCCGGCGGCGCCCGGATTCCCCTGGCAGCGGCTGGACCCGGCGCGGCGACGGGTACTGGTGTCCCTCGGCACCCTCAACCAGGCGGCCGGGGCCCGGTTCTACGGCGCGGTGCTGGGCGCCGCCGAGCGGCTCGCCGAGCAGGTCCAGTTCGTCCTGGCGGCGCCCGCCGCCCTGATCGGGGCCGTACCGGACCACGTCCTGCTCCAGGAGAGCGTCCCGCAACTGGAGCTGCTGCCGCACCTGGACGCGGTGGTCTGTCACGCGGGCCACAACACCGTCTGCGAGGCCCTCGCGCACGGGCTGCCGCTGGTCGTCGCCCCGATCCGGGACGACCAGCCGATCGTGGCCCGGCAGGTGGCCCTGGCCGGGGCCGGTGTCCGGGTGCGGTTCGGCCGGACCCGGGCCGAGGAACTGCGTGACGCGCTCACCGCCGTGCTGGACGACCCCGGCCCCCGCCGGGCCGCCCGCCGGATCCAGGCCTCATTCGCCGCGGCGGGCGGGGCCGCCGCCGCGGCCGACCGGTTGGAGAAACTGCTATGACGCCTCCCCCGCTCGCCCGGGTCCCTTGGACCTCCGTCCTCCTACTGGCCGCCCTCGGCGCGGGCACCGTACGCGCCCGGCGCCGACTGCGGTCGATCCCGGTGCTGCCGCCGACCCCGCCCGCGGCGGCCGGGGTGCCGCGCGCCGCCGGGTGGCGGCTGCTCACCGCCCGCGGAATCGAGCCGGACGCGGCCACCTTCCTCGCCGCCTGCGCGTACGCCGAAGGGGAGGGCCTGCGGGTGCTGGACCTGCTGCCCGCGGACCTGCCGGCCGAGCGGGCACTGGGGCTGCTGCGCCTGGTCGACCCGGCCCGGTACCGGCAGGACCGGCTCGCCGCGGGCCGCGGGGCCGGGTTCGCCGTGCTCGCCACCGAGGAGGTGCTGGCCCGGGCCGGGGTGGATCCGGGCGGGCCGCGCCCGGATCCGGTGGAACTCCTGGCGCTGACGCGCCGGTTGAAGGAGTACGCCGCCGATGCCACGGGGCTGGCCATCGCCCCCGGCCTCAGCTGTGGCGGGCTCGGAGAACCCGCGGGGCCGGCGCGGGCCGCCGAGTTGCGGGCCCAGGGGCTGCCGCCGGGGGCGCTGGCCGCCGCGCAGCTCGGCGGGCTGGCGCCGGCCCCGCGGGTTCTCCGAGCCCGCCACAGCTGAGGCCGGGGGCGATGGCCAGCCCCGTGGCATCGGC
>NZ_JBGBPT010000045.1:0-22755 GCF_041106355.1 Streptomyces sp. BF23-19
GGGCGGCCGTCCGGTCCGGCCGGAGCCAGCAGGTCGAGGAGGGCGGGCGCGGGCAGGCCGCCGCCGCGCCGCCATACGGCCACCGGGAGCCCGCCTTCGAGCACGGCTTCCAGCAGCCCGGCGTGCGGGGCGGCCGTGGTGTGCGCGAGGACGCAGGCGGGCGGTGGCTGCGCGGCCAGTTCCATCCCGAGCGCGTCGGTGACCTCGTCGTCCGTGACGACCCGGATCGCGTCGGGGTGCCGGCCGCCCTGGGCGTGCAGCCAGCGCCAGGTGCCGTGCCACTCGGCCCGGGTGTCCGCACGCTCCTGCGGGCAGCGCACCACCACCTGGTGGAGCAGGCCGAGGGCGCGGCGCCGGCCGGCCGGGCCGCGGGGCACCGGCCACTGGTCGAAGTCGGCGTCGAGCAGTTCGTACGGCACGTGGAACTCGATGCGGTCCACCGCCGTGTAGGCCTGCCGCCCGACGTCGCCGTCGGTCTGCGACGCGCCGCCGATGAGGGCGAGTTGCCGGACGAGCTCCTCCCGTACCCGGTCCAGTCCGACCGGCGCTCCCTCCGACTCCCATATGTGTCGGACCCGTTCGCCCCGCAGCCACATCCGGGCCAGGAAACCGGCCTCCCCGCCCGGCGGTGTCTCCAGCCGGACGTGCACGACCGTCCGCCGGGCGGGCGGCGGGGGCGGGGGCAGCACCGGCAGGGCGAGGCGCTCGCGGGTGGCGCTCACCCAGTCCCCGAGCCGGTCCGCCCACGGCGTGTCGCCCGCGGCGGCGGCCCGGTCCGCGAGGAACCGTACGAAGGGCACGGCCAGCGGCATCCCGCCGCGGCCGCCCTGCCGCTCGTCCAGGTCCTGGACCACCTCCAGCAGGCCCTCCCCCGGCAGGCCGGCGTGCGCCGGGGTGGTGCAGCCGGCCGCCTTGAACGCCCACGCGTAGGCCTCGTAGGCGCAGCGGGGCAGCTCGCGGCCCTCGAAGAGGGTGCCGAGGCCGTCCCAGGCCGCCTGGTCGAGCTTGGCGGCCCGGGGCAGTGCGGCCCGGGACAGGTCGTCGTCGAGGAAGGAGCAGGCGTCCCAGTCCCGGTCGACGATGAACTGCGGCAGTTGCCAGCCCTCGCCGCGCTCGCGCAGCTCCTGGAAGGCGCGGTGGATGCTGAGGGCGGCGCCGGGCAGCCCGCTGACGCTCTCCCGTACGGAGCGTCCGCCCAGTTCGCCGAGCAGGGCCTCGGTGAACCGGCCGGCGCCGCGCTCGGCGTCGTTCTGCGCGACCTCGCCCTCGCGGGAGGCGTAGAGCCGGAACTGCCTGCGCCCCGGTACGGAACTCCCGCCACCGTAGTCGGTGTTGCCGAAGTTCCAGCGGGTGTCGCGGGGCGCGTCGACCCGGCAGGAGTCCACGAGCGCGGCCTGGAGCGGGAAGCGGCGCTGTTTGACGAGGTCGGTCCGCCACCAGCGCAGCGCCGAGTCGAGGTTGAGGTGCCTGATCTGACTGGGGCGGGCGTCGGCGCAGGGCAGCATCAGCTCCTGGCGCGGCCCGAGGTAGCCGTGTCCGGCCCAGAAGATCCAGAGCAGGTCGCCGTCGCACTGCGGGAGTTCGTCGAGGAGCGCCGATTTCACGTTCTCCTCGGTCGCCGGCCGGTAGGCCGTGCGCAGGGCGGTCATCGCCGGGGCGTCCGTCCAGTCGAGGTCGCCCGGTTCGTCGAGCGGGGAGAGCAGCAGCCGGACGTTGCCGGGCGGCACCTCGGCGGGGCCGGTCAGCCACCGGGCGAAGCGCAGGGCGTCGCGGGCCGGACCCCGCAGGTTCCAGCGGTGGCTGATGTCGTAGCGCTCGACCCCGGCGACGAGCGCGAAGGTGCGCTGCGGTCCGAGGGCCGGGGGCAGGAAGTCGGCGGGAGTCACCCGATCTCCGCCTCGGTCACCGCCTGTTCGATCCGCTTGTAGAGGGAGTCCTGTTTCCAGTAGGCGCTGTGGCAGGCCGGGAAGGGCTGGCGGCTGCGGACCTCGTGGTCGGTGACGCGCGCGTCGCCGGGGAAGACGGGTTCGGCGAGGTAGGAGAGCACGTCGTGCCGGTCGTAGACGTTGAGCCAGCGCGGGAAGCCGTACGGGAGCTTCGCACCGGGTTCGAGCGCGGCCAGCGCGCCCAGTTCGTGGAGGAACGGGGCCTGGGAGCCGACGGTGACCAGCAGCTCGGCGCCGGGGACGGCCTCGCCGCGGGCGGCGGCGAGGGTGAGGAGGTCCACGAGGGCGATCCCGCCGAGGCTGTGGCCGATGAGTACGGTCGGCCCCGGATCGGCGGTGATGCGGGTGTGCAGGAAGTCGCGGAGCTCGTGGCCGCGGGACTGGTAGCGCAGGATGTCGCCGAGCACGGGGGTGGCGCCGACGGTGAGGGAGCCGCGCCGGGCGTCGAGGAGCGGCTGGGTGGTGACCCGCAGGGCGAGCCGGCCGAGGACGGCGGCCACGCGGGCGCCGGGCACCCGGCCGTCGCCGCCGAGGCGGGTGGTGAGCAGTTCGACGAGGCGGTCGCGTTCGGTCGCGGTGCAGTCGGCCTCGTCGGTGGCGGTGCCGAGGGCGGCGGCGGTCACGGCCCGGGCGAGGGCGGTGGCCAACTCGCGGGCCTGCGGCTCGTCGGTGGCCAGGGCCGCGGCCCGGCCCACCTCGGCGGAGTCGGCGGTGGAGTCCAGGGCGGCGGCGAAGCCCGCGACGAGGCCGGTGCCGTGCAGCAGGGCGCCGAGCTCGTCCCCGGTGCGTGGCGGTGCCGGTGGTAAGGCCTCCAGCAGGGCGAGCACCCGGGCTCCGGCGGCCTGTACGCCGGGCATCGCGAAGCCGTCGTCGTGGCCGGCGTCCTCGTCGGTGTGGGCGGCGTCGGCCCCGTGTCCGCCGTCGTGATCGCCGGGGCCCGGCCGGCCCACCTCGGCCAGGACCCGCAGCTCGCACAGCGGGTCGGCGAGCAGCAGCGCCCACTCGGCCGTCTCCGCGTCCACGGGGTCGGGCGCGCCGTGCGGCGCGGGGCGCAGTCCCGGCACCGAGCGGCCGCCCGCGCCGAGGGTCGCGCCGAACCGGTCGCCCCAGTAGCAGGATTCGACGGCCGCTCCGTGGAATCTGTCCGTCAGCCGTTCCCGGACCAGGGCGAACAACCTGTCGTGCCGCTCGCGCCGTACGCCCGTACCGTGGACAAAGAGAAAACGCATCGCAGCCCGGCCCCCCTCGCGCAGTCGTCCCCCGCCCGGCACCATAGCCCGACGGGGGTAACAGGGGCCATGGAACGTCGAGTTCGGCGTGCGCGGGCGGATCGGGGGCCGCCGGCCGGGGAATCGGCGGCGGGGGCTGTGAGCACGGACACGTCCTGCCTTCGGAACCCGGGCCGCCGCTCCCCCATCGAACGAAGAGTCTGAATGCGTCTGGGGCGGGAGTACCACATGGTCGGCACGGTTGACGGGCGGGAACGGGAGCGGGGCCGCCGGTCCGCCCCCCGAGGCTCCATGGTCGTCGGCCTGCTGTGCACCGTGGTCCTCGCGGGCGTCGGCTACGTCGCCTGGGAGCTGCGCGGTATCGCCGCCACCCGCGCGGACGGCGATCCGGCGCAGGGCGTCTACCAGCAGGACCCCGAGCGCGCCGACAAGACGGCGGCCGCGGTGCTGGACGGGATCGTGCGGGAGGACCCGGAGCCGCCGAAGGACGACAAGGCCTTCACCGACGGCGGCGGCACGGTGGACTGGCGGTACGCCGGGTGGCAGCCCTCCGACCCCCTGGAGGCCCGGCCCGCCCCGGCCGAGCCCGCCGTCGGCGCGCTGTTCTCCCCGGGCGGCGACGGCGACCCCGACCACCACTGCTCGGCCGTGGTGGTGCACTCCCCGCGCGGCGACCTCATCGCCACCGCCGCGCACTGCGTGTACGGCGGCGGCTTCCGGACCAACCTGGCCTTCGCGCCCGGCTACCGGGACGGGGTGGCTCCGTTCGGCATCTGGGTGCCGACCCGGATCGACGTGGACCCGCGCTGGACGCAGGACCAGGACCCCGATCACGACGTCGCCCTGCTCCGGCTGCGCCGGCCGGGCTATCCGGGGCAGCGACTGGAAGACGTCACGGGGGCCCTGACCATGAGCTTCGGAACCGAACTACCGGCGCCCGCCCGACTCATGGGCTATCCGAACTACGCCGAGCAGCCGGTGGAGTGCCGGAACACGGCCGTCCCGGCCGGGCCGACGCAGGTGCGGCTGGACTGTGCGGACGTGCCCAACGGGACCAGTGGCGGCCCGGTACTGACCGGCCGCAGCACCCTGATCGGGGTGATCGGCGGCCGTGACGGGGGCGGGGACGAGGAGACCTCGTACAGCGTCCGCTTCGGTGACGGAGTCCGCGCCCTGTACGAGCGCTCCACGAAGTCCTGAGCGGTCGCCCCGGCGGCGCCGAGCCCTCCCGGCGGGCCGCTCCGGAAGGTAGTTCCGGAAGGTAGTTCCGGAACATTTCTCGGGTTCTGCCGAGTTGCTAGGCTCGTCGGCACGCATTTCCGACATCGGGCCGCACATCGACGGGACCGCACCTTGTCTCCTAAGCAGCAGCGTGGCGAGGCCACCGTCGATCTGCTCCTGACCACGGCCCTGCGGGTGTTCGCCGAGTCCGGCCAGCAGGGCTTCACCGTGAACGCGGTCGTCTCGGCCGGCGGGGTCAGCCTCGGCAGCCTCTACCACCACTTCGGCAGCTTCGACGGACTCGCCGCCGCCCTCTACATCCGGTGCATGGACGAGCTGTGCGACGAGATGGTCGCCGCCCTCACCCGGTGCCGAACCGCCCGCACCGGGGTGCGGGCGTGGGTGACGGCGTATCTGGAATTCACCCAGGAGCACCGGGACATGGCGCTGTTCCTGCACGCCTCCGCCTATTCCGGGTATCTGGTGGCCCACGCCGAGGAGATCGGCGCGGCCAAGGCGGAGAAGTTCGCGGCCATCATGCGGTGGCTGGGGGTGCGCATGGAGCGAGGCGAGATCGCCCCGCTCCCGGCACCCGTGGTCGAGGTGCTGGTCATGGGCCCGCTCGCGGAGGCCGCCCGGCGCTGGCTGTCCAGCACCTACGAGATCGACCTCACCGAGGCCGCCCGCTACCTCCCCGACCACATCTGGCGCTCCCTGCGCCCCGAACCGGCCTGAGCACCCGCCCGGTCCGGCCCGGTCCCCGGCCGGGGCGGTCGATGCGGTCGTGACGGCCGCGCATTTCTGGGTGGTTGTCCGGCTCGTCGTCGTTCATGCCGCAGATTCTGCTGTGCAGGGGGCGCGCGCGGCAGTCCCGAGCCGGGGCGCCCGGAGGCGACCCGGGGGCGGGTGGACTCGTTTCGGTGCGCCCGCGCGATCCGCTCAGCGCGGCAGGGCGGCGTACGAGACTCCCGTGAGCCTCTCGGAGGCGGCCCACAGCAGTTCGCCGGACCTGTCGTCGAGGGTCCAGCCGGCCCGCCAGGACCGGGCGGGCGCCCCGCGCCAGCCGAACCGGGGGCCGATGAACGCGTCCGGCTCGACCCCGGGCGCGGTGGCCGCGTAGAGGGTGGGCAGGGCGCCCGAGGAGGTGGGCTGGGCGAGGACCGCGTTGCCGAGCGCCGCCACCCGCGAGTTGAGGGTGGGGCCCTCCAGCTTCGACGCCCCGGAGTGGAGGTTGCTGGAGGCGTAGCCGGGGTGGGCGGCGACGGCGGTGATCGGGGAGCCGGCGGCCGTGAAGCGGCGGGACAGCTCGTGGGTGAAGAGCAGGTTGGCGGTCTTGGAGCGGCCGTAGGCGATCCAGCGCCGGTAGCCGTGCTCGCCACCGACGTCGGCCAGGCCCGCGTCGTCGGGGTCGATCCGCCCCAGCACGTGGAAGCCGCTGGAGACGTTGACGATCCGGGCCCCGGGGGCGGCGGCGCGCAAGCGCGACAGCAGCAGTCCGGTCAGGGCGAAGTGGCCGAGGTGGTTGACCCCGAGCTGCGTCTCGAATCCGTCGACGGTCCGCCCGTACGGCAGGGCCATCACACCCGCGTTGTTGATCAGCAGGTCCAGCGAGGCGTGCCGCTGCCCGTAGGCGGCGGCGAACTCCCGTACGGAGGCCAGGTCGGCGAGGTCCAGCGGCAGGAACTCCGCCCGCGCCCCCGGGACCTCCGCGCGCAGCCGGATCACGGCGGCCCGGCCGCGGGCCGCGCTCCGGCAGGCCAGCACCACCGAGGCGCCGCGCCGGGCGAGCTCGCGGGCGGTGACGTATCCGATCCCGCTGTTGGCCCCGGTCACGACGGCGCTGCGGCCGCTCTGGTCGGGGATGTGCGTGGCGTGCCGGCTCGGCATGGCGGCTCCCTCGTGAGGCAGTGGGTTACCGAGGGTAGTCCGAGGGGGTTCCGCAGTTGCCGCCGGGCCGGGGCCAGGGCGGCGCGGGCCGCGGATCCGCAGGCCAGTAGGCTGCGGCGGGTCCGCCCTCTTCACCCCCTCCCGCTCCCGTCCCCGAGGAACCGCGCAGTGAGCTCCCCGCCGCCCCCCATGCCCGTGACGGTCGTCGGCCTCGGCGCGGACGGCTGGGCCGGGCTCTCCGCCGCCGGCCGCTCCGCACTCGCCTCGGCCGACGTGCTGATCGGCGGGCCGCGCCAGCTGGACCTGCTGCCGGCCGCCGAGTGCGCCGGTGAGCGGGTGGCCTGGCCGAGCCCGCTGCGGCCCGCAGTGCCGAAGCTGATGGCCGAGCACGCCGGCCGCCGGATCGCGGTGCTGGCCAGCGGCGACCCGATGTTCTACGGGATCGGCCGCGCCCTCGCCGAGGAACTCGGGCCCCGGTCCCTGCGGGTCCACCCGCACCCCTCGTCGGTGTCCTACGCCTGCGCCCGCCTGGGCTGGCCGGTGGAGGACACCGAGGTGGTCACGGTGGTCGGCCGCCCGGTGGCCCGACTGGCGGCCGCGCTCCACGAAGGACGCCGGGTGCTGGTGCTCAGCGCCGGAGCCGCGTCTCCGGGCGAGATCGCCGCACTGCTACGGGAGCGCGGCTTCGGCCCGAGCCGGATGCGGGTGCTCGAACAGCTCGGGTCCGAGCGCGAGGACGCGTACGAGGGGCACGCCGACACCTGGGACCACGCGCCCGGCGATCCCCTGAACGTGGTCGCGCTCGACTGCCGCCGCGACCCGGCCCACGACGCGCCGCGGCTCGGCGCGGCCCCCGGTCTCCCGGACACCGCGTACGAACACGACGGGCAGCTCACCAAGCGCCATGTCCGGGCCGCGACCCTGTGCGCGCTGGCCCCGGCCCCCGGCGAGCTGCTGTGGGACATCGGCGGCGGCTCCGGCTCCATCGGCATCGAGTGGATGCGTACGCACCCCTCGTGCCGGGCGGTGGCCGTGGAGCGCGTCCCGGAGCGGGCCGGGCGCATCACCCGCAACGCGGCGGCACTCGGCGTCCCCGGCCTGCGCGTGGTCATCGGCGCCGCACCCGAGGCCCTGGCCGGACTGCCGGCCCCCGACGCCGTGTTCATCGGCGGCGGGCTGACCGCCCCCGGCCTGCTGGACGCGGTCTGGGACGCGCTGGCTCCCGGCGGCCGGCTCGTGGTCAACACCGTCACCCTGGAGTCGGAGGCGGTGCTCGCCGAGCGCTACCGGCGCCACGGCGGCGAACTGGTGAAGCTCGCCGTCGCGCACGCCGTGCCGGTCGGCGGTTTCACGGGCTGGCGGCAGGCGATGCCGGTCACCCAGTGGTCAGTGACGAAGTCGGAGGGCTCGACCGCCGGGTCGACCGAGGAGAAGGATCGAACATGACCGTGTACTTCATCGGTGCCGGCCCCGGCGCCGCCGACCTGATCACCGTGCGCGGCGCCCGGACCCTGGCCGCCGCCCCCGTCTGCCTGTACGCGGGCAGCCTCGTGCCGCGCGAGCTGCTGGCCGAGTGCCCCGCGGACGCCCGCCTGGTCGACACCTCGCAGCTCAACCTGGACGAGATCGTCGCCGAGTGCGTACGGGCCCACGCGGCGGGCCAGGACGTGGCGCGGCTGCACTCCGGCGACCCGTCGATCTTCAGCGCGGTCGCGGAGCAGATGCGGCGGCTCGACGCGGCCGGCATCCCCTACGAGGTCGTCCCGGGCGTCCCGGCCTTCGCCGCGGCGGCCGCCGCCCTCAAGCGGGAACTGACCGTCCCCACCGTCGGGCAGACGGTGATCCTGACCCGGATCGCCCAGCAGGCCACCCCGATGCCGCCCGGCGAGGACCTGGCCACGCTGGGCCGGAGCGGCGCGCTGCTGGTGCTGCACCTGGCCACCCGCTACGTGGACCGGGTGGTCGACGAGCTGCTCCCGCACTACGGGCCCGAGTGCCCGGTGGCGGTCGTGGCGATGGCCTCGCGCCCCGACGAGCTGATCCTGCGCGGCACCCTGGCCGACATCGCGCCGCAGGTGAAGGAGCACGGGCTGGTGCGCACCGCCGTCATCCTGGTGGGCCGCACGCTGGGCGCGGAGCAGTTCCGCGACAGCCACCTGTACTCGCCCGAGCGTGACCGGCATGTCTGCTGAGCCGGACCCCCGCCCGGCCCACCACGTCCTGATCCTGGGCGGTACGACGGAGGCCCGCCGTCTCGCGGAGGCGCTGGCGGTCGCCCCCGCGTGCCGGGTGACCACCTCGCTCGCGGGCCGGGTGACCTCGCCCGTGCTCCCGCCCGGCGAGACCCGCATCGGCGGCTTCGGCGGCATCGAGGGCCTCGCGGCCTGGATGGTCGCCCACGACGTCACGCACGTCGTCGACGCCACCCACCCCTTCGCGGAGCGGATGAGCTTCAACGCGGCCGGGGCGGCGGCCCTCACGGGCGTCCCGCTGCTGGCGCTGCGGCGCCCGGGCTGGACGCCGCGGCCGGGCGACGACTGGATCTTCGTGGACTCCCTCGGCGAGGCGGCCGACCGGCTGCCCGGCCTCGGCTCCCGCGCGTTCCTGACCACCGGCCGGATGGGCCTGCACACCTTCGCGCACCTCACCGACACCTGGTTCCTGGTGCGTTCGGTGGACCCGCCGGCGGCGCCGGTCCCGCCGCGCCTCGAAGTGCTGCTGGACCGGGGCCCGTTCACCCTGGACGACGAGCGGGAGCTGATCGCCCGGCACCGGATCGACGTCCTGGTCACCAAGGACAGCGGCGGCTCGGCCACCGCCCCCAAGCTCACCGCGGCCCGCGAGGCCGGCATCCCGGTGCTCGTCGTACGCCGCCCGGCGGTGCCGGCGGGCGTACCGGAGACGGGCTCCGTCGAGGCCGTGCGGGACTGGCTCGGTGTGAGCCGGTAGCGGAGGTCCGGTTCCGCCCTGGGGAAAAGGAATTGCCTGCTGGGGACGGGTCACGTTGGGTGGACGGCATGACCGTACTGCACACCGAACGCCTCGTCCTGCGCCCCTGGCGGGACTCCGACCTCGATCCCTGGGCGGCGATGAACGCCGATCCCGAGGTACGGGAGCACCTGGGCGACCCGCTCACCCGTGAGCAGAGCGAGGCCTCCATGGTGCGGTTCCGGGCCGCGTTCGACCGGCGGGGCTACGGCTGGTGGGCCGTAGAGGTCCGGGCCACGGGTGAGTTCATCGGCTTCGCGGGTATGGACGACGTGGACGACGGCATGCCGTTCACCGGGGTGGAGATCGGCTGGCGGCTCGCCCGCGCCTCCTGGGGAGTGGGCTACGCCACCGAGGCCGCGCGGGCGGTCGTGGCCCACGGCTTCGACACGCTCGGGCTCCCCGAGATCCTCGCCGTGACCACGGCCGGCAACCTCCGATCCCAGGCGGTGATGCGGAAGATCGGGATGACCCGGAACCCGGCCGACGACTTCGACGACCCCGACGCGCCCGAAGGACCGCTGCGTCCGAACGTGCTGTTCCGGCTGGAGCGTGGCGCGGCGACGGCAGCGGCGGGCGGTGCGCCGGGATCCCGCTGAGGCGCCACCGGACGGGCGAAGGCCCGGTGCGCTCGTCGCACCGGGCCTCCCCCGTGTACCGCTGCCCCCGCCTCACCCGGTCACGGGTAGCGGCGCGGCGTCCAGGTGATCCTCGAACCGTCGGCCCGCTCGGTGACCTGCGTCTGCGAGGAGCCGATCAGCAGGATCGTGCGCATGTCCACCTCGGACGGCTCCAGTTCGGCGAGCGTGACGATCCGCACCGACTGCTCGGGGCCGCCCACGTCGCGCGCGACGACCACCGGGGTCTCGGGCGAGCGCAGTTCCAGCAGCAGCTCCCGGGCCTGGGCCACCTGCCAGGTCCGGCTGCGCGAGCCGGGGTTGTAGAGGGCGAGCACCAGGTCGGCCGCGGCGGCCGCGCGCAACCGCTCCGCGATGACCTCCCAGGGCTTGAGCCGGTCCGAGAGCGAGATGGTGGCGTAGTCGTGGCCGAGCGGGGCACCGGCCGCGGCGGCCGCCGCGTTGGCCGCGGTCACCCCCGGCAGGACCCGTACCGGCACGTCCTTGTACTCCGCCTGCCCGGCCACCTCCAGGACCGCCGTGGCCATCGCGAAGACACCGGGGTCGCCGCCGGAGACCACGGCCACCCGCTTGCCGCGCCGGGCGAGGTCGAGGGCGAACTCGGCGCGCTCCGACTCCACCTTGTTGTCGGAGCCGTGCCGGATCTGGCCCGGCTTGACGGGCACCCGGTCCAGGTAGGTGGTGTAGCCGACCAGTACCTCGGCGTCGGCGAGGGCGCGCCGGGTCTGCGGGGTGAGCCACAGCGGGCCGGCCGGGCCGGTGCCGACGACGACGACCTCGCCGGGGCCGGACGG
Source organism: Streptomyces sp. BF23-19 (assembly GCF_041106355.1). Classification (NCBI taxonomy): domain Bacteria; kingdom Bacillati; phylum Actinomycetota; class Actinomycetes; order Kitasatosporales; family Streptomycetaceae; genus Streptomyces; species Streptomyces sp. BF23-19. Next base: position 10,704 of record NZ_JBGBPT010000045.1, read on the forward strand.
GACGCTGCCGGGGTTGCCGATGCGGCTGGGGAGCACGGCGACGGCGAAGTACGGCACGCTGTCGGCTTCGATGTCGGCGAGGAGTCCGGTGCGCTCGCCGGCCATGGTGGCGCGCTCGACGTAGCGGGCCTCGGCGAGCCGGCCGCTCGCTTCCATCGCGCCGCGGACGGCGGGGAAGGTCCGGCCGAGCTTCATCACGACCGCCGAGTCGGTGGCGGCGAGGCGGGCGGTGAGCTCCTCCTCGGGCAGCGTGCCGGGGAGGATGGTCAGCACCTCCTCGCCCTCGACGAGCGGGGTGCCGAGCCGGGCGGCCGCGGCGCTGACGGAGGTGACGCCGGGGATGACCTCGGCCTCGTACCGGTCGGCGAGCCGCTTGTGCATGTGCATGTACGAGCCGTAGAAGAGCGGGTCGCCCTCCGCGAGCACGGCGACGGTCCGGCCGGCGTCCAGGTGCGCGGCGAGCCGGGCGGCGGCGGCCTCGTAGAACTCCTCCATCGCGCCCTGGTACCCGCCGGGGTGGTCGGTGGTCTCGGTGGTGACCGGGTAGACCAGCGGCTCCTCGACGTGGTCGGCGCGCAGGTGCTTCGCGGCGATCGAGCGGGCGATGGAGCGGCCGTGGCGGGCGCTGTGGTAGGCCACGACATCGGCCTCGGCGATCACCTCGACGGCGCGCAGGGTCATCAGCGACGGGTCGCCGGGGCCGAGCCCGACCCCGTACAGCCGCCCCTTGGCGATGTCGCTCATTCGGCCACGCTCGCAATGGCGTTGAGGGCGGCGGCGGCCATCGCGCTACCGCCGCGCCGGCCGCGCACGATCAGGTGGTCGAGCCCCGAGGGGTGGGCGGCGAGGGCGTCCTTGGACTCGGCGGCGCCGATGAAGCCGACGGGGACCCCGATGACGGCGGCGGGGCGCGGGGCGCCCTCCTCGATCATCTCCAGCAGCCGGAACAGGGCGGTCGGCGCGTTGCCGACGGCGATGACCGAGCCCTCCAGCAGGCCGCGGTCGCGCCAGACCTCCAGGGCGGCGGCGCTGCGCGTGGTGCCCATCCTCGTGGCGAGCTCCGGTACGGCCGGGTCGGAGAGCGTGCAGATCACGTCGTTGTCGGCGGGCAGCCGCTTGCGGGTGACACCGCTGGCGACCATCTGCACGTCGCACAGGATCGGCGCGCCCGCCTCCAGCGCCGCACGGGCGCGCAGCACGACCTCGGGGGTGTACCCGAGGTCCTGCGGGAGGTCGGTCATTCCGCAGGCGTGGATCATGCGCACCGCGACCTGGGCGACCGTGTCGGGCAGCCCGGAGAGGTCCGCCTCGGCGCGGATCGTGGCAAAGGACTGGCGGTAGATGGCCGCGCCGTCCTTCTCGTACTCAAACACGGTGTACTCGCTCATTTCTTCACTACGTCGGGGTCGGTGCGGGCGTCCGCGAGTGCCGCGGCAAGTTCAGAGGGCCGTACGTCTTCGCGTACGGGGCGGCCGGGCGCGGCGAGCCGGTATCCGGAGCCGGTGGCGACCAGATCCACCCAGGCGGTGCCGCGCGGATGCCCGCAGCGGCGCTCGCAGCCGGACCAGTGCACGGGCAGCGGACCGCGCGCCCGGTCGGCGACGGCCCGCGCGTCGGCGCGTACGTCCGCGAGGGATTTCGCGCAACCGGGCCGCCCCGTACAGGCGGTGACGGTCTCCCAGGGACTGTCCGGGGTGAGGACCAGCCCGACCGCCTCGATGCGGGCGGCGGCCCGCGCACCCGCCGAGGGCAGGACGACGCTGCGCCACGGGGTGACGCGCAGCCGGCCGCTCCCCTCGTCGGCGACCTCCACCAGGACCCGCCACTGGGCGGAGTCGATCCGGCCGAGCGGGGGCAGCACGCACAGGGTGGCGCGGTCGTGCCCGCCCGCGCGCGACGGCCGGGGCGGCGCCGCGTACGGCCAGTCCACGGCGCGGACGGTCGCCGCGGCGATCCCGGCGGCGTCGAGACGCCGGATGAACTCGACCTCTTCCAGGGCGTGTTCGGCGGGCAGTTCGGCAACCCGCCAGGCCTGTGTACCGGCTTCGGCGGCGGCGTCGAGGAAGTACCGGGCGGCGAGCAGCGCCGCTCGCGGGGCGTCCTGCCCGGCGAGTTCCACGGCGTCGCCGGCCCGGCCGAGCCGGACCAGCGCCCGGCCTCGGGAGCGGCCGAGAACGGTCACGTCGGGGGCGAGCGCGGCCACGTCGCCGCGGCCGTCGTCGAAGGCGAACAGGAACCGCCCGGACAACGCGGCCGCCCAGGGGGCGGCGCACAGCAGCCGGTCGAAATCCACGGCCCAGGCCGACGCGTCGGGCCGGTCCGGCCCGTCCAGGCCGGACAGGGGAGTCGCGACGATGTTCCGTACCCGCTCATGGCTCGGCGCGGGCAGCAGCCCGGCCCCGTCCAGCAGCTCCGCGAGCCCGGCACCGCACCCGTCGGCCAGGCCGCGCAGTTGCACGTTGCCGCGCGAGGTCAGCTCCAGGTGCCCGTCCCCGAACCGGTCGGCGGCGAGCGCCAGCGCCGAGGCCTGCTGCACGGTGAGCAGCCCGCCCGGCACCCGGACCCGCGCCAGGAACCCGTCGTCCGCGGCGTGCAGCCGCAGCGCACCGGGGCAGGCGTCACCGCGCTCCCGTATGACGGGTGCGTCCCGCGATGCGGCGGAAGGGGGCTGGGGCATGGCCGCGAGCATACCCACGATCGGGTCCCCCCGACCTGTGTCCGTCACCACCCCGACCAGCCACGGAGGGCCCATCCAGCCCCGCCGGCATTCCAGGCGCGGGACCCATCCAGCCCCGCCGGCGTTCGCGGCGCGGGCCCGATCCAGCCCCGCCGGCGTTTGAGGCGCGGGGCCCGGGGCAGAGCCCCGGCAACGGCGTCGCACCCGGCGGACCACACGGCACACGACCCGCCACCCCGGCAGAAGCTCCCCGCCCCCTAAGATGACCTTCCGGCGGACCACACGGCCCGCCGTCGCCGAGGACGGCGACATGGGAGGAAGCCCGGTGCGATTCCGGCGCGGTCCCGCCACTGTGAACCCCGCGGAGCGATCCGGCGACCGGGGTGAGTCAGGAACTCCCGCTGTCCTCACACTGCCCGGGGCGCGGAAACCCCGAGGAAGGCCTGCCGCCGCATGATCCTGCTGCTGTCGACGTCCGACACCGATCTGCTCAGCGCCCGCGCAGCGAACACGGCGGACGGCCCCGTCCCGTACCGGTTCGCGAACCCCTCCCGTCTTCCCCTCGACGACCTGCCCGGCCTCCTCGACGGGGTCGACCTGGTCGTCGTACGCCTCCTCGGCGGCCTCCGCGCCTGGCAGGACGGCCTCGACCTGCTCCTGGCCCCCGGCCAGACCCGCCCGGTCGTGGTCCTGACCGGCGAACAGGCTCCGGACGCCCAGCTCATGGAGGCCTCCACGGTGCCCATCGGCATCGCGGCCGAGGCCCACGGCTACCTCGCCCACGGCGGCCCGGCGAACCTGGAGCAGCTGGCCCGGTTCCTCTCGGACACCGTCCTCCTCACCGGCCACGGCTTCGAGCCGCCCGCGGCCTCCCCCACCTGGGGGCCGCTGGAGCGCACCCCGCAGCGCACCGAGGGCCCGCGGATCGCGGTGCTGTACTACCGCGCCCACCAGATGAGCGGGAACACCTCCTTCGTGCACGCCCTGTGCGACGCGATCGAGGCCCACGACGCCCAGGCGCTGCCCCTGTACGTGTCCTCCCTGCGCACCCCCGAGCCGGAGCTGATCGCCGCGCTGGAGTCGGTCGACGCGGTCGTCACCACCGTCCTCGCGGCGGGCGGCACCAAGCCCGCCACCGCCTCGGCGGGCGGCGACGACGAGTCCTGGGACGCGGGCGCGCTCGCCGGTCTCGGCGTGCCGATCCTGCAGGCCCTGTGCCTGACCGGCTCGCGCGCCGCCTGGGAGGAGAACGACGAGGGCCTCTCCCCGCTGGACGCCGCCACGCAGGTCGCGGTGCCCGAGTTCGACGGCCGTCTGATCACCGTCCCGTTCTCCTTCAAGGAGATCGACGAGGACGGTCTGCCCGCCTACGTGGCCGACCCCGAGCGGGCCGCCCGGGTCGCGGGGATCGCCGTACGTCACGCCCGCCTGAGGCACATCGACCGCCGCGACAAGAAGGTCGCGCTGGTCCTGTCCGCGTACCCGACCAAGCACTCGCGCATCGGTAACGCGGTCGGCCTCGACACCCCGGCCAGCGCCGTGGAGCTGCTGCGCACCCTCATCGCCGGCGGCTACGACTTCGGGCCGACCGAGGACATCCCGGGTCTGGTATCGGGCGACGGCGACGAGCTGATCCGCGCCCTGATCGAGGCCGGCGGCCACGACCAGGACTGGCTGACCGAGGAGCAGCTGGCCCGCAACCCGGTCCGGATCCCGGCCGCCGACTACAAGCGGTGGTTCGCGGAGCTCCCGGCCGAGCTGCGGGACAGCGTCACCGAGCACTGGGGCGAGGCTCCGGGCAACATGTTCGTGGACCGCTCCGCCAACCCGGAGGGTGACATCGTCCTCGCGGCCCTGCGCCGAGGGAACCTCCTCATCCTCATCCAGCCGCCGCGCGGCTTCGGCGAGAACCCGATCGCGATCTACCACGACCCGGACCTGCCGCCCTCGCACCACTACCTGGCCGCGTACCGGTGGATCCAGGCGCGCGCGCAGGACGGCGGCTTCGGCGCCGACGCGATGATCCACCTGGGCAAGCACGGCAACCTGGAGTGGCTGCCGGGCAAGAACGCGGGCCTCTCCGCCGCGTGCGCACCCGACGCCGCCCTCGGTGACCTGCCCCTCATCTACCCGTTCCTGGTCAACGACCCGGGCGAAGGCACCCAGGCCAAGCGCCGGGTGCACGCCACGCTGGTCGACCATCTGGTGCCGCCGATGGCGCGCGCGGAGTCGTACGGCGACATCGCGCGTCTGGAGCAGCACCTGGACGAGTACGCCCAGATCTCCGCGATGGACCCGGCGAAGCTGCCGGCCATCCGCGCCCAGATCTGGACCCTGATCCAGGCCGCGAAGCTCCACCACGACCTCGGTCTGGAGGAGCGTCCGGACGACGACGGCTTCGACGACTTCCTGCTGCACGTCGACGGCTGGCTGTGCGAGGTCAAGGACGCCCAGATCCGCGACGGGCTGCACGTCCTGGGTGGTGCGCCGACCGGTGAGGCCCGGGTCAACCTGGTCCTCGCGATCCTGCGCGCCCGGCAGATCTGGGGCGGTACGACGGCCCTTCCGGGTCTGCGCGAGGCGCTGGGCCTGGACGAGTCCAAGCCCACCCGTACGTCCGCGGACACGGTGGAGGAGCAGGCCCGCGCCCTGGTCCAGGCGATGGAGGACGCGAACTGGTCCCTCGACGCCGTGTCCTCGGTCGCGGCGGACCACCCGGCGGACGTCGCGGCGGTCCTGTCCTTCGCGGCCCGTGAGGTGGTCCCGCGCCTGGCCGGCACCACGGACGAGATCGCCCACGTGGTCGCCGCCCTGGACGGCCGCTTCATCCCGGCGGGTCCCTCCGGCTCTCCCCTGCGCGGTCTGGTCAACGTCCTGCCGACGGGCCGCAACTTCTACTCGGTCGACCCCAAGGCCGTCCCGTCCCGCCTGGCGTGGGAGACGGGCCAGGCCCTGGCCGAGTCCCTCCTCACCCGCTACCGCACCGACAACGGCGAATGGCCGGCCTCCGTCGGCCTGTCCCTGTGGGGCACGAGCGCGATGCGCACGTCGGGCGACGACGTGGCGGAAGCCCTCTCCCTCCTCGGTGTCCGCCCGGTCTGGGACGAGGCCTCGCGCCGCGTCACGGGCCTGGAGCCGATCCCGCTCGACGAGCTGGGCCGACCCCGCATCGACGTGACGCTGCGCATCTCGGGCTTCTTCCGCGACGCGTTCCCGCACGTCATCGGCCTGCTGGACGACGCGGTGCGGCTCGCGGCCTCGCTGGACGAGCCGGCCTCGGACAACTACATCCGGGCCCACGCCCAGGCGGACCTGGCCGAGCACGGCGACGAGCGGCGCGCGACGACCCGTATCTTCGGCTCGCGCCCGGGTACGTACGGCGCCGGCATCCTCCAGCTGATCGACTCCCGCGACTGGCGTACGGACGCCGACCTCGCGGAGGTCTACACGGTGTGGGGCGGCTACGCGTACGGCCGGGGCCTGGAGGGCCGCCCCGCCCGGGACGAGATGGAGACGGCCTACAAGCGCATCACGGTCGCGGCGAAGAACACGGACACCCGCGAGCACGACATCGCGGACTCGGACGACTACTTCCAGTACCACGGCGGCATGGTGGCCACGGTCCGCGCCCTGCGCGGCACCGCTCCCGAGGCCTACATCGGTGACTCCACCCGCCCGGAGACGGTCAAGACCCGCACCCTGGTCGAGGAGACCTCGCGTGTCTTCCGGGCCCGCGTGGTGAATCCCAAGTGGATCGAGGCGATGCGCCGCCACGGCTACAAGGGCGCGTTCGAGCTCGCGGCGACGGTGGACTACCTCTTCGGGTACGACGCCACGACGGGCGTGGTCGCGGACTGGATGTACGACAAGCTCACCGAGACGTACGTCCTGGACCCGACCAACCGGGCCTTCCTGGAGGAGGCCAACCCCTGGGCCCTGCACGGCATCGCGGAGCGCCTGCTGGAGGCCGAGTCGCGCGGCATGTGGGAGAAGCCGGACCCGCAGATCCTCGAATCCCTGCGTCAGGTCTACCTGGACACCGAGGGCAACCTGGAGGGCGAGTCGGAGTAGCCCTCCCGCTACAGCACACAAGCCGTCCCCCTCACCCAGCCACCGGGTGAGGGGGACGGCTTCCCTCATTCAGGCCCGCGCACCCCGAGCACGCGGACCCTGCACCACGTACTACGCCTTGACGGTCTGGTTCAGCGCGACGAGCGCCTGGGCCCAGCGCACGTACTTCAGCTGCCCGAAGTCGGCGACGGTCTTGACCCCGAAGGCCTCGTGCAGCAGCTTGCCGTCCTCGTCACTGACACCCTTGAGCGCGGCGACGGGTGCCGCGAGCACCTCGGCGAGCGGCTTGTCCGCCCACGCCTTGTCGAGCACCTTGTCCAGATCGATCGCCATGAGCGTCCCTCTCGGAATCCCGAAACAAATATCGGGGCAAACTTAACCCAATCCGACAATCACCCCATGCTCCGGCACGCCGCCGATGTGTCAGGAGATGTGCTCGATCCTCTTGCCGTCGACGAGGTACGTGGGCAGGTGCGGCAGTTCCGGGCCGAGCGGGAAGCCTTGGTCGTGGGCGAGGCAGGCCATGGCGAGCGGCCCGAGCGCCACTTGGGCGCGCGGCGCCGCGGACCCTTCCCAGTAGCCGCCGTGTTCTGCGAGAGCATCGGCGAGCGCTTCGCCGAAGGCATCGTGATCCCGCGTGAAGAGGCGGTGGAAGAGCGAGACCGGCTGGAAGTCGACGCGGTTGACGAACTCGTCCGGCGAGTGGGTCAGCGTCTCGGGCAGGGACGACTGCATGGTGGCGAGCAGCTTCTCCACGACGGCGTCGGCGGAGCCGCCCGCGGAGAGGTAGGTCTGCAGGGTGTCGATCCAGTGCTGGACGTAGGCGTCGACGGTGTCGTCCTGCCGGAGCGTCTCCAGCGGGACCCGGCACAGCCGGGCGACCCGGTCGTGCGCGCGACACACGAGGGCGACGTAGAGGGCATCGAGCCAGGCGCGGGCGTCCGCGGGCGGGTCCGCGGGCGTGGCGGGCAACTGCACGGCGCCCTGCTCGCCCAGGTACCACTGCTCCGGCCCGGCTCCGGTGAACAGCGCGGAGCCGAGCCGCACGGACGACTCCCACGCGTCCCACGTGACGACGTCGGAGGCATGGGGATCGGCGGCGCAGCGGACGTGGGCGAGCGCCAGCGCGGAGGCGAAGGCATCGCCGAGGCCCGACGGCTCGTGCGCGAGCCGGGCTATCGACTCGGCGGTCGCGGTGGCGAGCCCGTCGGGTTCCGGGGCTTGCTCCGTGCCTGGGGTGGCGATCCGGCCGGACCGGTCGAGGCGGACCAGCCCCTTCATCAGGCCGAGCAGGTGCTGCGGCGGCTGCAGCGACAGCGTGCGCGTGTCCTCGTCGACGACGGTGAGCGAGGTCAGGCCGCCCCGGTGCCACCAGTACACGCGCGGCGACAGGGGCCCGGGCCCGTCCTCGTAGGCACCCAAGGCGTACGAGGCCAGGTCGTTGAGGGCGTCCACCACCGAGCCGTCGGCGATCGGGTGGTAGGCCAGCAGGTGCCGGGTGGGGACGACGACGAGGGCGCCTGCGTGCGGCAGCGACTCGCCGGTGACCTGCCGTGCCAGTTCCCCCAGGTACAGAGCCTTGGAGGCCACGAAGTGCGAGTCGCCGAAGACGGAGTGCAGCGTGGCCCGCCCCTCGACGGGCACGTCCTCGTACGTGACGGGTGCGCGCATCAGGTTGGCGCGCGCCGCCTGCCCCAGCTGATCGAGCCCGACGCGCTCCACGTCCCCGTCGGTGAGGACCCGCACTCCGGCCGGCCCGTCGAGGGCGTAGGCGAAGACGAGCCCGTCGGCGACGAGTCGGGCGTACCGCAGACTGCCGATGACCTCCGGGCTGAGCGAGTCATGGGCCAACAGCCGGGCATGCACCCCGCGTAGCAGTTCCTCAGCGCTTTCACCGCCGTGACCGGTACTGGATTCAGGGGAGTTGTCTCGATTCACCCCCGAACCCTACGAGACACCCACGCACCCCCCGCGCGGGCCCCGGCTCGGACCGCGGCGCACCGCGCGACGGTTGAGCGCGAAGCCCTGGAACGCACGAGTACCGCATGCCGGCCACGGCCCGGAGCAAGGCCCGGAGCGGGTGCTGTGCCCAGAATCAACACCACCGGCGAGACCCTGCGACACCTGGACTCCGAGAAGACGGCTCGAGGTCGGGTATGGCCAGGGGGCCGTACGCCGACCAACAACTCGGGCAGGCTTGGCCCTGACCACAATGTGAACGAGTGTCCCCATGGCAACGCCATCGACCTCCTCAGCCCCGCTCTTCAGGCCGTCTCCCCGCCTCGGGGAGGCGGCCTCCGCCCATCCCGCCGAGCCCCCGCGCAATCCCTCGAAGGGGGGCATCGACACCTACGGGTGGTTCGAACGCCGGGTCGCCGCACGGCTCATGGGCTCCGGCGCGCGATCGCACCTGTGTGCGGGCATTCGTTCCCCAGGCCCCGTGACGCCGCTCTGAGCAGCCGCGTTCTTGCGGGCGTCAGTTCGCAGCCGCGGCACCTCGGGAGGAATCTTGCGATCCGTGCACGTTCATGTGGCGTTCGACCCGACATCGGGCGGGGGTGGCCGCGCATGAGGCTCCTCAAGCGGCCCGAAGCCACCGAGCCCGCCGTCTCCGCGAGCGAACGGCGCCTCTTCGGCGGGCCCCTGCGCTACGACGCCGGCTGGTCCAACCACGAATACGCCCAACTCGAAGGGCGGCTGCTGACCACCCTGCGCTCCATGCCCCGCATGGTCGGCGGGACCCTGCGCCTCGCCTGGGCCACCGACCGGCCCGCCCTGCTCACCGTCGCCGCCGCCGAGGCCGGGCAAGGGGTCACCTCCGCCGTCGGGCTGCTCGTCATCAGCGATGTGCTCCGTACGCTGCTGCGCGAGGGCAGCGCCGCCGACCGGCTGCACGCCGCCCTGCCCGCCCTCGCCGCCGGGGCGCTGGTCGCCGTACTGGGGGCCGTACTCGCCTCCCGTTCCACGGCGGCCGCCGGACGGCTGGAGCCCAAGGTCGAACGGGCCGCGTACGAGCAGTACCTGAGCGCCGCCGTCGAGGTGGAGCTGGAGGCCATCGAGGACGGGGAGTTCCGGCGGCTGCTGGACAGCGCCCAATGGGGTCCGCCCTCGGCCCGCCGCACGGTCGGCGCCTGCGTGGCCACCCTCGGCGGGGTCATCTCCCTGATCGCCACCGCCGGGGTGCTGACCGTACTGCACCCCCTGCTGCTGCCCATGCTGCTGCTGATCGCCGCCCCGCGCGGCTGGGGCGCGATGCGGGTGGCGCAGCGCCGCTACCTGTCGATGATCACCTGGGTGGAGCACGTACGGGCCGCCCGGCTCATCGGCCAACTGCTGATCTCCCGTACGTCGGCCCCCGAGGTACGGGTGCACGGCGTCGGCCGCTACCTGCTGGGCCACTACCGCAACATGGCCGAGGTCGCCGAGAGCGAGGCCACCCGCCTCGCCAAGGACAAGGCCGCCACCGAACTCCTGGCCGCCACGCTCTCCGGCCTCGCGGCCCTGGTCACCTACGGGGCGATGGGCGCGCTCATCGTCTCCGGCCGGATGGACCTCGCCGTCGCCGGTACCGCCGTGATCGCGGTGCGCACCGGTTCGGCGAGCCTGGGGGCGCTCGTGGCCACCACCAACACCCTGCACGAGGAGTCCCTGTACGTACGGGACCTGGAACGGTTCGTCGCCGAGGCGGCCCGCCGCGCCATCCCGTCCGGCGGGGCCCCGCTGCCCGAGCGGCTCGCCGCGGTGCGGCTGCGGAACGTGGACTTCAGCTACCCCGACCGGGACGAACCCGCCCTCAGCGGTGTCTCCCTGACCATCGAGGCGGGCCAGGTGGTCGCTCTGGTCGGCGAGAACGGCTCCGGCAAGAGCACCCTCGTCAAACTGCTGGCGGGCCTGCACCTGCCCGACTCGGGTTCGGTCACCTGGGACGGGGTGGACGTACGGGACGCCGACCGGGAGCAGGTCTTCGACCGGGTAGCGCTCCTCACCCAGGACTTCGAACGCTGGCCGGTGACCGCCCGTACCAACATCGCCATCGGACGCCCCGGGAAGGAGGACCCCGAACGCGCCGTCGACCAGGCCTCGGAGGTGGTGGCCGCCGCCCGGTACGCCGGGGCCGACCGGATCGTCGAGAAGCTGCCGCACGGCTACGAGACCCTGCTCGCCCGGGTGTTCAGGGGTGCCTCGGAGCTGTCGGGCGGGCAGTGGCAGAAGTTCGGTCTCGCCCGCACCCGTTTCCGCGACGCCCGCGTCCTGGTGGTGGACGAGCCCACCTCGGCGCTCGACCCGGAGGCGGAGATCGCCGCCTTCGACAGCATCCGGGGCCTCGCCGGCCCCGAGCGCGCGGTCGTCCTCGTCACGCACCGGATGTCCGGGGTGCGGTTCGCCGACGTCATCTACGTACTGCACGAGGGCCGGCTCGTCGAGCGGGGCGGCCACGACGAACTGATGGCGCTGGGCGGCCGGTACGCCTCCATGTACGCGATGCAGGCAGCGCAGTTCGGCGACGAGCCGCGGCGCCGCTCGCCTTCGCTCCCCCGGCAGTCCGCCGCACCGCGGAACGACGGCTCCGTCACCTGAAGCGGGCAGGTGCCCTCCCCGAGGGTGTTCGGGGAGGGCACCTGGGCCGGGCGGCGGTGACCCCACCCAGGTAGCCTTCACCGACGCGTTCGCGGAGCGGACCCCCTGAAGAGGGGGACCGGACACCCGGCGCCTCACCCTGGAACCTCGGCGGAATCCTCTCGAACGGCGAACAGTAATGAGATCGGTGGAACTGGTCCGGATCGAAGCCGGACTGCACGACTGGGCCGCGATCACGTGCGGTTGTGCCTGGGGACCCAACCGGTATTCGGCGGAGCACATTCCGCTGGAACTCATCCGCCGTCTGGAAGGCAACCCGCAGGATCTGGGCACCGACTGGATGGAAAACCACGCCCGCATCCAGTCGAACCTGATGGATCCGGCCGTCGCCACCACCTCCCTGGCCCTGGCCGCCCTGGCGGGGCGGCCTGCTGCGGGAGTCCGCCAGGACCTGCTGTACGTCCTGGGCGTCCTGTCGGGCGGTGAGCAGCGGGACGTCGCCGAAGCCTGTCTGGACGTGGCCCGTCAGGGTGTCTGGCTTTACTACGAGGAGCTGGCGGCGTTCGAATCGGTCGGTGCCTCGGCCGAAGCGTACGAGCTGCTGTCCCAAATGGACGAGCAGGCCGAACGTCTCGCGGCGTACCACCGCGTCTACCGGGACAGGCTGCCGGAGGACCTGAGGTGACCGGCGCCTGAGGAAGCGGATGGGCCCCCGCGCTCGTCGAG